>NZ_JAQMSE010000149.1:0-22359 GCF_028330045.1 Aphanizomenon sp. CS-733/32 | reverse complement strand
GTCAGTGCCAGTGCCAGTTCCCGTGTCAGTGCCAGTGTCAGTTCCCGTGTCAGTGCCAGTGTCAGTTCCCGTATCAGTGCCAGTGTCAGTTCCCGTATCAGTTCCCGTGTCAGTTCCTGTGTCAGTGCCAGTGTCAGTTCCTGTGTCAGTGCCAAGCCGCACATAAACTTTCCCTGTTCCAGGTGCGCCAATAATTAAATCGTTAACACCGTCACCATCAAAATCTCCATTACTGATCGAGCTACCTAACTTATCACCTATAGAAGCACCGTCAATTATAAAGCCATTTTGACTGTTGGGACTTTCGAGACTTGAGAGTTCAAAGGTAGGAGCAAAGTCTTCCTCTGCGCCATAAATGACGTAGACTTGTCCAACATTATTATTAGCATTTTTTGCCCCAATGATGATGTCATCAATGTCATCACCGTTAATATCCCCAGCATCACTGACATACCAATCGGAGTTATCAAGGGTTGAAATACCATTGATGGTAAAGCCATTGCTACCATTAAGGTCAGAAAGATTGATGCTAGAACCAAAATCTTCTTTGCCAAAGACCACATAGCCTTTGCCTTTCCCACCAATAATCAAGTCTCCGATGCGGTCACCGTTGATATCCCCAGCTTTGCTAACAGAAAGTCCTGATTGATCACCATCTTGTCCATTGATGACAAAGCCATCGCTGCTACTGAGGTTGTAAATGTTGATGTTATTATCGCTAAAGGGGTTGTCATTGCTACGCCCATAAATGACATAACTGCTGCCAGAATTGTTACCATTGGGATTCGCATAGGGCGCACCAATGATGAGGTCATCAATTCCATCACCGTTGATATCCCCAGCATCACTGACAGAATAGCCTAAGCTATTGTTGTCATCAATTGGGTTATCCGGGTTATAGCTGTAGATAATCAAACCGTCATCAAGCCCAAAGTTTGGGTCATCGAGGTTTAGGGTTGAGTCAAAATTCTCTTTCCCAAAGATGATATAGCTTTCACCTATAGTCCCTGATCCATTATCACCAGGATTAGTTGCGCCAATTAATAGGTCTTTGATGCCATCACCATTGATATCGCCAGCAGCACTAACAGACCAACCGGCATTACGACTATATTCACTGCCTTGAATCTTAAAGCCCTTACTGCCAAGGCTGGAGAGTTCGATGGGACTATTAAAATAGTCGGACTCTTCACTACCAAAGATGACATAAGCAGAGCCGAGACTATTCTCATCTGCACCTGGTGCGCCAATGGCTAGGTCATCAACACCATCACCATTAATATCCCCAATATTCCTAACAGAATAGCCGAATTTATCGCCCGCGTTAGGCCCATTGATCACAAAGCCTTTAGTGTTATCGAGGCTAGAGACATCTATGGTTCGATTAAGTGAATCTCTTTCACCAAAGACTACATAGGTTTTTCCGGCGTTGCTTTTGTTATTAGGATCGCTCGAAGGTGAGCCAATGACGATATCTTCAATTCCATCACCGTTAATATCAACAGCACTAACTGAGTAGCCGAACTCATCGCTACTCAAACCCTTGATAGTAAAGCCGTTGTTGTTGGATATGGGAGTGGAAGTGGGTATAATCTCACCACTTACAGGATCGATAACAATAGTCTCGCCAGTTACAGGATCTATACCGATCAAAAATAACTCTTCATCTTCGCTGCCGGAATTAGGATCTGGTAGGGCTGCTTCAAATGGGATCTCCTCAACTGGGGTATTTTCACTTGTTATGATCGATGGATTGCTGCTAACTCCAGTTGTGGTGGCAATAGCACTAGGATCTAGTTCTGTTGATGGATTGCTGCTAACTCCAGTTGGGGTGGCGATAGGATTAGGATCTGGTTCTGTTGATGGATTGCTAGGATCTTCAGTTGTGGCGGACATAGGATCTAGTTCTGTTAATAGATTGCTAGGATCTTCAGTTGTGGCGGACATAGGATCTAGTTCTGTTAATAGATTGCTGCTATCTACAGTTGTGGTGTCCATAATGATGTAGTGTTATTAGTTTTTCTTCATTGGTTGACAAATTTCGGTTACAGCAAAGCTGGTGTAATAGGTAGTTCCACCCTAGTTACACAAGTATTTGCTATAAATCTGCGTTGAGAAATAGCTCTAGGCTGTAGTTGAGTGGCTAGAGTGTTGGTGATAGTATGGACAGCATTTCATACCTCTGGGGTAAATATGCGTGTTTGCCCCTAAGCTTGAGTCGTTAGAGTAACTTTTGATAGAAGTAGGGGAATAGTAGTTAATACCCTGGTATGATGAAACCTCCCTGGCTTGCAGTTGAGTCGCCAGAGTTGGTGGAGATAATTTTTTCGGATGGTCAGATCCGGTTAGTTTCTATGCCAGATCAAACTCTCTTTATATCCATATTTGTGTACCCAATTTTTCACCTCATATAATCAAATCCAGGTCTATTTAAGACTTGGGGTTTTTGCCGACTACACCCAGACGCGGGAAGATGCTGAAGTTTATGCCTGATTTGATTTAAGGACTCTTAGTTTTTCACTAACGAGAAAGTTTACTTTGATTGCCCGAAAACAGTATAGCCTAGATATTGTGTTATTAGTTGTGAAGTTTCTGTGAAGTTGAGGTCAATAATACGCAAATTTCTGAGTTGGGCTTTTATCATTGGCTGTAAACATGACAATCTGTTTTAGTCTGCGGTTATGATACTTGATGTCAATGGGAAGAATTTCCTTTCCCTGTTCTCAAGTCCCGCTTCCTATAAATTAATCCCTAGTTGTGAATGTCCAATCCGGACTCGTTTTAAATATTCTGACTACTTTTGATCTACTGTTTTTACCAGTAATCCTAATGTGTGGTTAATGCTGGGTCTGGTGTTTAATGGGTAAAAATGAAAATTCTGGGGAAAAATGCCTGCTACTGGTTGTCAACGGGGTAAACTCTGGCTTGATTAGGGATCAGGGATCAGGAGTCAGGAGTATGGCTTACGCCAAGTCAGAAGTCAAAAGAAGAGGGAAATTTCTGTGTTTGCTGCTTTTGCTCGTCCTACTTTGTTATTTGACATATACTCTACCTTTCCATGCGCCTCCACGACCTTGCCAATGTTGTAATGCTGAATCTAATGTCATACAAGTATACATAAAGGAAATAATGGGTAAGCTAAAGGCAAAAGCGAAGGAGCATTTGTAAAAGCGAATAATGGGGAAGTAAGCAAAAGTCATTAGCAGGTATCCAATGACAGAGGTGAGGGTAATTGTCCAATTCCCGAATACCAGTCCTAAAATAATTCCTACTGGTGGGACTATATATACTAAGGTCATTCCTAAGAGGCTACCCAGGAGGAGAAAGGGGGAATAATTTAGTTGTGTGTAAGCACTTCTGGCGACCATATCCCATATTGTTTTGAGGGAATCGTAGGGGCGTAAGCTATAGGTTAAGACGCTAAGTCCTAACCAGATTCTTCCCTTGGTTGATTTGACGGCTTTGGCTAGGGAACAGTCATCAATTAGGGCTTGACGAATAACTTGTAATCCACCAATTCGATTGAGGGCTTCTTTGTGAATAAGAATACAACCTCCGGCGGCGGCGGCGATCGCTTTTTTGGGGTTATTTACCCAGGAAAAGGGATAGAGTTTTTGAAAGAAGAAAACGAATGCGGGTATTAATAGTTGTTCCCAAAAACTTTGACAGCGTAATCGTACCATGATGGATACGAGGTCTAATTTCTGGGATTCGGCTTTGGCAACTAGACGGCGGAGGTTGCTGGCATGATGTTCTATATCTGCGTCCGTAAGTAAAAAATAGTCGGGTTTTAATAGGCTGGCTGTTTGTACACCTTGTGCCATTGCCCATAATTTGCCTGTCCAACCCGGAGGTAATGGGGGGCTGGATATAATCTGTAGTTGCTGGGTTTTGTCGAGGGCGTAGGCTACTCCTTGGGCAATGTTGGCTGTACCATCGCTACTTTGATCGTCTACGAGGAAGATGGTGAAGTTACCAGGATAGTCTTGGAGGAGGAGCGATCGCAAGCTAATGGCAATGACATCGGCTTCATTGCGGGCGGGAATGACTACGCACACTGTTGGTAAGGTGTTATTATCAATATCTTTGTCTGGTGTTGCTTCTAATAGGTGATTAATTCGCCAAAATTGCCCCCAAAATAAGATTAAAAATAACCAAATGACTAAGGATAGAAGGGTCAAACTCAAGATAATTGTTGCCATCACTGTTGCCATACTCCAATTTAAAACTTAAAAAACACATTTAATTGTCACTGACTTGGATAGAATACAATATCTGCTGATTTTGGGGAAGAATTTTCTCGTAATTCGGTTATGTTATTAAATACTTGAGTTTGGTGCTGAGGTAGGTATTTGATGGAAACACAAGATGGAACAAAAGTCAATAAAGTTGTTGATGCGATCGCGAGGCTGACCGAAGGTATCGCCGCCAGTCAAAAACATCTGCTTTCTATTCAAAATCCCGATGGTTATTGGTGGGCAGAGTTAGAATCTAATGTTACCATTACCTCGGAAGCTGTTTTACTGCATAAGATTTGGGGAACTGATAAAACCAGACCTTTATATAAAGTTGAAAATTATCTCCGTTCTCAACAGCGAGAACATGGAGGTTGGGAATTGTTTTATGGTGATGGTGGAGATTTAAGCACAACTGTAGAAGCTTATATGGCTTTGAGGTTGTTAGGTGTACCTGCTACAGACCCAGCATTACTAAAAGCGAAATCCCTAATTTTAGCTAAAGGTGGTATTAGCAAAACTCGGATTTTTACGAAGTTACATCTAGCTTTGATTGGCTGTTATAATTGGCGCGGACTGCCTTCTTTGCCACCTTGGGTAATGTTGCTACCCGATAATTTTTTCTTCAATATTTATGAACTTTCCAGTTGGGCGCGTTCTAGCACTGTACCATTATTAATTGTCTTTGATCGGAAACCCATCTTTAAAATTGATCAACCAATTAACTTAGATGAATTATATGCTGAAGGTGTGGTAAATGTAGTTTGGGAATTGCCAAAAAATGGTGATTGGTCGGATATATTTAACACCCTTGATGATGGGTTTAAATTAGCAGAAAGATTGAATTTTGTACCTTTTAGAAATGAAGGCATTAAAGCCGCAGAAAAATGGATTCTAGAACGTCAGGAAGTTACAGGTGATTGGGGGGGAATTATTCCCGCTATGTTAAATTCTCTGTTAGCTTTAAAATGTTTAGATTATGATGCTAATGATCCAATTATCGAACGGGGTTTAAAAGCAGTTGATAATTTTGCTATTGAAACAGAAAATAGTTACTGTGTTCAACCTTGTGTTTCTCCTGTATGGGATACTGCTTGGGCGATTCGGGCTTTAATTGATTCAGGTTTTGCGCCAAATGATGCCGCTATTGTCAAAGCTGGAGAATGGTTAATAGAGAAACAAATTCTCGATTATGGTGATTGGAATGTCAAAAATAAGCAGGGAAAACCCGGTGCTTGGGCTTTTGAATTTGAAAATCGTTTTTACCCAGATGTAGATGATTCGGCTGTGGTTGTTATGGCTTTACATCAAGCAAAATTACCAAATGAAGAACTGAAAAAACAAGCTATTAATAGGGCTTTAAATTGGATTGCGACGATGCAATGCAACCCAGGAGGTTGGGCAGCTTTTGATATTAATAATAATCAAGAATGGCTCAATTATATACCCTATGGTGATCTAAAAGCGATGATTGATCCCAATACGGCTGATGTCACAGCTAGAGTATTAGAAATGTTGGGGGCTTGTAATTTATCAATTCAACCAAATAATTTAGAAAAAGCTCTAGATTATCTTTTGCAGGAACAAGAAACAGCAGGTTGTTGGTTTGGACGTTGGGGTGTAAATTACATTTATGGAACTAGCGGCGTTTTATCAGCTTTGGCTTTAATTAATCCTTTAAAATATGCGGGAAATATCAATCAAGGTGTTAATTGGTTAGTGAAAGTCCAAAATTATGATGGTGGTTGGGGAGAGACTTGTTTTAGTTACAATGATCCTAATTTAAAAGGAAAAGGTGACAGTACAGCATCCCAAACTGCATGGGCTTTAATTGGGTTAATAGCAGCAGGTGAAGCAACGGGAAAATTAGCTCTTGATAGTATTGAAAAGGGGATTAATTACCTGTTAGAAACACAAAAATCCGATGGTACTTGGGATGAGATTTACTTTACTGGGACGGGTTTTCCTTGTCATTTCTATTTGAAGTATCACCTTTATCAACAGTATTTTCCGTTAATGGCTTTGGGAAGATATCAAGCGATACGTTAGTAATAGAAAACATTAAAAAAATAGATCCCCGACTTCTAAAAGAAGTCGGGGATCTGAAATCCCACTTTAGATATATCTCTATCTATTTCTTTAGCATGAAGTTAAGTTAATAATTCAAGTTTAGACTATACTCAGGCTTTAAACTATTCACGCATAATTATTTTGTTATTGATTTGAATACTGGAGATAAAAAAATGGAATATACTGAGTTTATAACCCATGTTCAAAGTTTAGCTCAATCGGAATTTCGTGAAGAAGCAGAAGTTGCTACTCGTGCTACTTTGGAAATTATTAAAAAAATTATTCCTAGTGACGAAAGAGAAGAATTAGCAGCACAAATACCCCAGGAATTGAGAGAATATTTATATGGAGGTGAAACAGAACCTATTCAATCTTTGAATTTACAAGAATTTATTGAATGTATCAGTAACAAAGAACAGGTAGAACCCACGATAGCCGCTATTCATGTGCGGGCTGTTTTTGCTGTTGTACAACTTGCTGTTTCTCCAGAAGATTTCCGCAAATTTTATAACTATTTCTCTCATGATTATGAGGAATTATTCACTATCTCACTTGCTTAGTTAAAAGAAATTTGCAAGGGGAATATTTAAAAATACTCGATTTCTCTACGAAGTCGGGTATATTTTTGTTTACTAAACATTGAAAATGAATTACTATAGATAAAAAATCATTAAAGTTAATTTCAGGAATTATGCTGACTTTTACTCAACGTCAACCACCTAATGATGATACTATAGTTACTTTCACTCTTGCGCTGACTGCGGAAGAACGAACTCGTAGCCGTCATAAATTTACATTAGCAGACGGTCAGGAGATTTTTTTGCGTTTAGCTAGAGGTACGGTATTAAACGATGGTGATCTTCTCACAGATGAAACTGAAAGTATTTATATGAGAATTATTGCTAAACAGGAACCTGTTTTAACTGCTTATGCAGAAATTCCTTTATTATTAAGGGCTGCGTATCATTTAGGAAATCGTCATGTTCCTGTGGAAATTAATTCTACTTATTTACGCTTATCTCCAGATACGGTTTTAGCTGCTATGTTAATCCAATTGGGGTTAGAAATTAAAGAGGAAGTTGTACCTTTTCAACCAGAACTAGGGGCTTATGGAAATCACTCTCACGCATAGCCATTTTTTGGCGATTTTACAATTAGCAAGTCCAGCTTTACCTGTTGGTGCATACAGCTATTCGGAAGGGTTGGAAATGTTAATAGAAGATGGTACTATTACTAATGTTGAAAATCTCCAAGATTGGCTAAAATCTGAATTACTTTATGGCTCAATTCGCCTAGATGCAGCGATAATGTTGAGGGGTTTTTATGCTGTGAAATCAGGTGATATACAGGCTTTAAAGCGGTGGAATTTATGGTTGTCAGCGGCGAGGGATACGGAGGAATTGCGGGCTGCTAGTTGGCAAATGGGGCGTTCTCTGATGCAATTATTGGGTAAGCTAGAACCGGATATTTTACCTGTGGTGAATGCTGTAGGTTATCCTAGTAATTATGCGATCGCTCTTGCGATCGCTTGCGCTCATTGGGATATCAATATTCAAGCCTGTTTATTAGCTTATTTACATAGTTGGGCGAATAATTTAATTACTGCTGGTATTAAAATTATTCCTCTGGGACAAACTGCGGGACAGGAGTTATTACTGAGTTTACAATCTTTATTAACTACTACTGTGGGGGAAATTTTGACAATGACAGATGATGATTTAGGATGTTGTAATTGGGGTTTGTCTTTAGCGAGTATGCAGCACGAAACCCAGTACACTAGGTTGTTTAGGAGTTAAAAATTATGACGGCTTTAAGGGTGGGAGTTGCAGGTCCTGTGGGTTCGGGAAAAACGGCTTTAGTAGATGCTTTATGTAAGGGTTTACGAGAACAATATCAGTTAGCTGTGGTGACAAATGATATCTATACTCAAGAAGATGCTCAATTTTTAGTCCGTTCTCAAGCCTTAGAAAGCGATCGCATTTTAGGAGTAGAAACGGGAGGTTGTCCTCATACTGCTATCCGTGAAGATGCTTCTATGAATTTAGCCGCAATTGAACAATTAGAAGAGAAATTTACCAATTTAGATTTAGTCTTTTTAGAAAGTGGTGGAGATAATTTAGCGGCTACTTTCAGTCCCGAATTAGTAGATTTAACAATTTATGTCATTGATGTAGCTGCTGGTGATAAAATTCCCCGCAAAGGTGGTCCAGGTATTACTAAATCTGATTTATTAGTTATTAATAAAACCGATCTTGCTCCCTATGTGGGTGCTGATTTGAATATAATGGAAAGAGATGCAAAAAAAATGCGTGGTGATAAACCTTTTGTTTTTACAAATCTGAAAACTCAAACTGGTTTAGGAGATGTTATTCAATTTGTGAATGCAGCTATTTGTTAATTGTCAGAATCAGGATTTACAGGATTAAAGGATTTTCATAATGTGATTGATTTGCTGGTCAACTAGGCTTTTACCAGCCCTCACTTACCCGAGTCAAATTTATTTTGACGGGTAATGATCGGAAAAAACTTCTGTTCTTTCCTCCCCTGCCCCCGGTGCCTCTCTTCTCCCCCTACTTGGCTTCACCCGTCATTTTCACCTGAGTTCGACATAAGATAATTTTTGGAAAACTGCCCCAAATATGAGTCTCAAACCCTGATGATCTCCTTGAAAAAATCATAACTCTGTTCGCGTAGCGTCTCCGAAGGAGAAACTCCTAACACCGAACTCAGGTATTTTCGGGTTGACAGACTACTAGGGTAAAATGACAACTGACAACTGACTATCTGGGGTAACGTTTCATTAATTCTCTGACTTGCTCTGCATGATAGGAGCTTCTTGTCAATGGTGAAGAAACAACTTGTAAAAATCCTAGTTCTTCGCCAAAAGTTTGCCATGCTGCAAATTGTTCTGGTGTTATGAAGTTAGATACTTGTAAGTGTTTTTGACTGGGTTGGAGATATTGCCCAATTGTCAAAATATCACAATCTACTTTTCGTAGGTCTTCCATAACTTGGCGAATTTCTGCATCTGTTTCACCTAAGCCGACCATGATACCAGATTTGGTGTAAGTGCTGGGAGAAATTTGGCGAGAGCGTTGTAATAATTCCATTGTGCGATCGTAATTTCCCTGGGGACGCACACGGCGATACAAGCGAGGAATGGTTTCTGTATTGTGGTTAATTACTTCTGGTTTCCCTTGGAGAATTATTTCTAAAGCTTGCCAATTACCGCATAAATCGGGAATTAATACTTCTATTGTTGTCTGAGGCGAAACTTCATGAATAGCATTAATACAGTGGACAAACTGAGATGCACCACCATCAGGTAAATCATCTCGGTTAACGGAAGTAATCACGACGTGATTAAGCTGCATTCGCCGCACTGCTTCCGCTAGTCGTATGGGTTCGGTGGGATCTAAGGCTTGGGGTTTCTTTTCAAAATCAATATCACAGTAAGGACAAGCTCTAGTACAGGCTGGCCCCATAATTAAAAATGTGGCAGTACCCGCGTTGAAGCATTCCCCAATATTGGGACAGGAAGCTTCTTCGCAAACGGTATTCAGGGCTAAATCCCGCAAAATTTCTTTAACGTTACCAACACGCTCCCATTGAGGTGCTTTCACTCTCAACCAGTCTGGTTTTACAGTCACAGTCTACTTTTACCATTTTAGTTATACAAATCTTATGGTAGCAAGCAAAGACCTTGGAGGCAGATGAAATATTTGTTATTTTATAATGATTGTGGTAATATTTTTCTATAATGAATGCCACTTTTGTGGCGGGATGTGGCGCAGCTTGGTAGCGCACTTCGTTCGGGACGAAGGGGCCGCTGGTTCGAATCCAGTCATCCCGATTGTTGTTTTGTCACAGTTGGTAGAATTTGATAGGGAAAGAGCGATCGCATCCCTAGATGAAGGTAAAGCTGTGATTCTGGTGTGGTTGGATGTTATTTATCAGCACTTAGTTCTGAAATTGGGAAAAAATTATATTTAGCTAATAACAATTAATTTTGCTCGAGCAAACTAACTTTGATATCTGTTTATTTTTGCAAAAAGCTCAAATCTTGAATAATCAAGGCTCTCCACCTTTACTTTTTTTAGTGGTTCTAGATTTCTTATTAGTTTGCTTGGGTTTATTAACTTCTTTTTCTAAAGGTTCTTCACCTTTACTTTTCCTGGTGGTTCTAGATTTTTTATTAATTTGCTTGGGTTTACTAACTTCTTCTATTTGTTGGTTTGTTTTATCTTTATTTTGATAATGGTGCTTTAAATCAACCCAAAGATGTCTCAGATCAAATGGCGTAGGTTGAATCTGTTCACGCTCTAATCTTTGGTCTAGTCTTGTTATATCTGGTTGTTCACCATCAGAAGATAATTGAATATCAGGTAATAACTCAGATGCAGCATTAGTATTAACTTCCTCCAAAATAGCTTGCAATTCCATATATTGGATATAGCCAATCATTGCGCCTGAGTGTGATGATTTACCATAACTCCATTCAGGATCAACAAAACGTTTAATACCCTTAACTACATAGTTTTTATTAAATATCCATGTGGAACTTGATGGAGAACCTAGTCGCTTGGATTCAATAATATAAAATTTGTCCCTTCTATCAGGGTCAAGTTCGTTAGTATCACATACACCCCATTGAAAGTCTGGACGTTTAAATTCTCGTGTACTTTGAGTTACATCATCTGCATCTGGTTGGTTATTTGATTCATAGGTAATAGGCCACTCAATACCTTGATTTTGATTTTGTAAATCCCCGTTTGCGCGACGTACAAGAAGACATAATTTCCGATTTATTTCATCTTCCTTATCTGGAAGTGAAGATTCTTCACGGAGCATTTTTAAAGCTAGTTTAAATATTTCCAATACTCTTTTTTCATGTCTAGTCCATATATCTTCTCTTTGCCTACTAATACGAATCATAATACCTCACCCCTATCACTTTGAGTAGTTTCTTGTAAGTGAATTGCTTGTAGCAACGTAGCTTCAGCATCTTCACGAGCCATACTACGAGTCCACAACCGCATTTCATTACGCTTAATGATAATAATTTCAGTATCGCTAACTACACGAATCATGCCATCAATATAAATTTGATGACTATCATAAGGAACTAAATTATGTTTACCAATACTTCCTAATATTTCTTTCCATTCATCTTCGCTAGAAGTAGAACTAGAACGGTCTGGTAGAGAAATATTTTTCTCTTGAGTTGAAAATACAACAGCTAACATACTTGAGTTTGTTTCAGCATCAATAACTTTCCAATTAAACTCACCATCAGGTTCAAGTTCACGATTCCAAATATTGAGAAAAGTGTAAATATAGCTTTGAATATGATTTTGATTACCACGTATATTGGAAATATCTGCAATAGTACCTTGCAATTTTAGAAGAGATTTTATATTTAAAGATTGCACAGCCTGACTATTACTGTGGTTGTAGAAAAATTCTATTCCAACATCACACATATCTCTGATTAGGTCACGTTCTGATATATTCAATTCATATAAATCAAATATTGCTTCATCTAAGCTATACTCTAAATCTGTTAGTTGATTATTTAACTGTATTTGATAATTATGGAACTTGTACAAAAATATCATACCCGCTATACAATTAATTCTCCCAATAAGTAGCCAAATAATTGGTATGGTATTAAGCCGCGAATCTCTTACTCGCTTCACTAATTCATATCTTTCAACTTGATTCCAATTTTGTAGTTCTTCAACAATCTGAATAATTCGCTCACGCAGATTATTATCTGTAGGTAAAGTAATTGGGAGATTTAGATATTCATCCTTATAAATTCCATCGTGCCATATACCCCATTTACTAGAAGTAAGAAAAAAGTAGTAACGCGATAATGAAGACCACAAGATACCCAGGATAACTTTATATTTCCAGGTTTCAGGTTCAATTAATTTAATGCAGTTAATTGAATTAGTGAAGCAGAATCTAGCTGATTCCATACGAGCTATTATCTGCCCTTTATTACCGGAAGATTGAGTAATACCATGCTTTATTAATAATCTATCTCCTTCGTATAAAGTTAGGTTACGTTCTCTAGTTACCATTACAGGTGGTTTTTGAAACCAATCAGGCTTAATAAGTTCATATCTTTGAAAATATTCAACTGGTAATTGTCTTGGCAGATGAGATATCTTTTGATCTTTTTTACCTTCAGAAAACCCTTGTCCACTATTATTTTTATCATGCAAAACTTTCAAAGGAGTGTATAAATTTATAGCTGAGACAAGAGATACATCTCTATGATTTCCCCACCAGTAAATTTTCCAAAGAGTATCATTACGCAAAAAGTCTGCCTGTCTTACTACATGACGATCAACAACACTCAAAACAACTGCTTGAAGTTCCTTAACCATTGCAGTTTTTTTAGCTGACCAGTACAAAACATAGGTGTTCTGAGTTTTTACTTCGCTTTTCTTGCAAAATAAAACTGAGGCAAATGGAGCAATTGCAGAAGATTTTTTGGATTTTTTACTACTAGTTTTTGCAGATGCTTTATTTTTTATATGATCCTTTGTAGCTCGACGAAAAAAAACATCTCTGACATGAGCAAAGTTAATAACTTCTTTAAGTTCAACTTTTTTAAGCCACTCGTTCCTAAATGCTTTACTGTTTTTGTGTGTCTTTAACAAAACACCTGTAGATACTAAAAGAGATGCCCAACCATTATCACGAAGTAATTCAAGCACTCTCCAAATAAAAGCCTGGGATCTTTCATTATCCCCAACTGGGTATTCATGGGTTTCACACCATTTAGCTATTTTATTCCATCCAATTGGACTTGAACCCCAAGGAGGATTACCAACTACTACATCAGCACAATTACTATTAAACCTTTTAAATATTTCATTATTATTTTTTATTGCTGAAGTAATATCAAAAGTATTTGCTCTAAGCAAATTATTAAAATGCTGTTGATCATCAGTCCAACCATCTTGGTAAATAAGATTGGGTAGATGTTTTCCATTTTTAATTTGTTTAAGTATATCTGGAGCTTCCTGATAGTGAATAAGAGCAAGATATAAACTAAATGATGTTATGCGTATAGCTTCTTCATTAATTTCAATACCTGCAATTTGATTGCATAAAACCTCTCTCATTTTTTCTGCATTTAAACGCAGTCCATTATTTTTATAAACATGATGGCGAATTATGCGTCTGAAAGATTCAACTAAAAATATTCCTGATCCACAACAAGGATCAATAACACGAGGATTTTTATCTAAACATTCTGGATTTAGAACTTTGGAAAGAAGATATTCTACTAAAGAACCAGGTGTGTAGTGTGTACCAAAATCATCTGATTCTTCATTTTCTTCATGATAAAATTCTTCATAAATACTGCTAATTAGGGAAATAGGTATAATTTGAAATTTATAAGCCCAGAAGAATAATGATTTTTGTGAAGAAAAATCTCCCGTTAAAAAACTTTGTAAAAGCTCAAGATGATCTGCTGTAATTGCCTGTTTCTCTTGAAGATCGGAGGGAAACATATCGCCATTAAAATCATTAGCTAGTCTTTCAAAAAGCGCATAGGTAAAATCTTTGTTTCCTAGAATCCTGATATAGAATTGTTTAGCTTCAGGTTCAAGATTACGTGGCAGGAAGTCTGGTGCATTTAGTAAATGTTGCCATTGTGGATTTTCTTGTGCTATTTCATCAAAATACTCCTGTGAAAGTATTTCTCTATCTTCTAAATATCTAATAAAAATTGATCTACCTATAAGGGAATGAGCATATTTTAATTTATCTCCTATAAGCCCTTCATCCATGAGAGCAAAACGGACTCTCTTAAGATCCTGAATTAAAGATTGATCAGCCCGTTGGTTGTCTGTCCCAAAACGGTGATCTTCAAATAATCTACCAGACTCTATTTGCTCACGCCTATATTGATATAATTTTGATGCTACCTCGGCTGTAGTTCTAGCAACAGCTAATGACTCTTTGTTTTGCCACTCTTCAATAGTTTTAGATGGAGGCTTAGTTAAATCATAAACAGCAAGTTCACCTTGTTTTGCTAAAAATAAATATTGAGGTCTTGCCATGCACCAAATTTTATTAAAAACACGACGTAAAACCTCATCATCTTCTGTTTCTTCTACACCAGCAAAAACAATTATAGGATTATTGTTAACAAAAAAAATCTTTTCTGCCCCAACTTGCTTACCTAAAGATAGCCAATCTCCTTTTTCGATCCATTGTTCCAGCGTCAAGTTAGTAGGAGGAATATCTGTAGCAAGAAGCTCACCCTCTTGAAAATTGAGAGTTGAGTAAGCAGCTTCTAAAAGTTCACGAACAGAGTTCAGACCTACAACCATATCTAAATTTAAGTAAAAGTCATATATAAACACTGAAAGATTATCAGTGATATAATATCAGATCACCCCAATATATCACAGTCAGTAATCAAATATGCAACGGGTAATTAAAGATCAATAATATTACTTTGCATAAGCCAAAACTTTTGCTACTTCGCCATCTCCCCAAAAGGCGTAAAACACCGATGACACCAACCATCAACCCACAAAGCCGGAACTTTAAACCTCGCTCCACAATTAGGACACTCAGACAGCAAACTTAAATGATGATGCTGACACCCTTGAGTCACCTTAAACTGCCACTCAATCCGATGACAAGGCGACACCACATAACAAGCAGCACAAAGCCGAATAGGTTCAAGATTCATTCCCACCCCAGCAGGTGGTAACATCTGCTCTAACCTATTAGCATCAACCCCCACAACCTTAGCCACAGCCTCCAATTGTTGCCGAGAAGGAGGGGGATTAAAACGAAACCTTTGCCAACGGGCGATCGCACTGGCCAAGACCCAGGAAAAACCAACATTTACACATCCTACGTTGGGTTTCGTTCCTCAATCAAACCTTAAAAAGGTGGTAATTCTTTCAAAATGGTAAAGCGAATATGGTTAATAGCCAAGTCACCTAGTGAAATCTCTTCTTTTGTTAAGCGGATGCCATTTTTGCTTAGGGTTTCAAAGGTGATGCCTTTACCAATTTCGATGTGATACCAGCATAAGCCCATGAAGAACCTTGTAGGATATGGACCACCTTCTTCGAGATCATCAGGATTGGATTCCATTGGCAACCAACCAATTCCAGGAATGTAAAACTCTAACCAAACATGATTAAAATCAGGTTGAAGAGGAACGCCCTGGTGTTCGGCATAGACTGGACATTTATATCTACCAACGGTGCGACAAGGAATGCCATTGAGGCGACAAAGTGCTAGTAATACACCTACATATTCTCCACAAGAACCAGTACCCCGATCCAAGGCGATATCGGGTGAGTCAATATGGGGTTTAATGGCATAGGATAATTGATCATAGACATAGTTACGGATACTGTACATTTTCCGTAATATGTTGGTTTCTGTACCAACGGCTGTGCGGGCTGCACGGATAACAATATCGGTATCCATTGCCAGGTCATCATCATCTACCAGATAGCGGGTTTTTAATTCTGGTGACAGTTCGGGAACATCTTCCACGTCTCTAGGAGTGATGCGATGTTTAATGCCGCGTACTTCTACTAATGCCTTCCAGCCAAATATGTGACGTTCACCGGGAGCAATGCTATCAAATTTAAATACGGCTACTCTTTGTCCGTCAATGATTTCTTCAGTGAAAGGTAAACCAATATGTTCAACTTGTTGGACTTTTTGGCGTTGGGTTTCTGAGGGGAGGGCTATACGCCATTCTATATCGGCTAAGTAAACTTCATCCAGGGGGGAAATTTCCTCAACATAAGACATTTCTATGAGATAGCCATTGGAGAGGGCGTAGCGTTTATCCTCTTGGTAATGATATTGTAGGGAATGAATGAATGTGCGATCGCGGTAGGTTAATTCAAAACAGGGGTCAGCGTTGGGATTATCCCGAATATAAGGTTCTTCGCTGGAGTATGCCACATAAATACGATCTTTGCCTGTATCATCCTGTCCGTAAACCGCGATACCTGTAGGAGAATCAAAAGGCGTGAGAACACTAAAACGGACTTCTCCAGTTGCCCTATCCATAGAGTAAACTGTTTGTTCCGTGCGATCGCATACCCACAAAGTTTCTTTACTAACTGCTAAATTTTGTATACCGACACCAGGGGCATAAAATCTGGTGATTTCCTTGCGGGTATCTCGATTAAAAATCAAAATATAGCCAAGTCTTTGGCAACTAACATAAACGGTAGATTCCCAAACGGCCACACCATCAGCAGGGTAGGGTAAAGTCATAAAATGCTCTAACCCTAAAGATGCCAATTTACATAAATAGACACTGTTCCCACGAGTCACCCACAGATCATCTTCCCACAGGGCTAAACCGGTAACTTCTTGAAATTCGCGGACTTGGTGGGGATTGATAATTTTGCTGTTATCGGTAAGGGGGTCAATTTCTAATAAATGACCTTTAACCGTATCAATAGCAATAAGTTTATCTTTAATGGAAGCAATACCATAGAGGGTAGCAGCAGTAACTGGTCTGATTATTTTTTGCCCAAACATCTGGCTCACCGTCAAACTAGGTAGTGGAACACTCATAAATTATTATTTATTAACAACAGTTGCCATAGAGAAAGGAGTTCAGGAGTCAGGAGGAAGAAGAAAGAATAAAATTACCCAATGACCAATGACAATTGACCAATGACTAATGACTAATGACAACTGACAATTGACCAATTCCACATTTTCGGACATCACTAAATTATGATCGAATTTTGTAACCATTTCCTGTAACCTACACGATGTCTGCTCATTCTTTACCTGAATCTACCCACCTCTGGCATGGCTTGGAAGTTGAAAAAGCTTTAGAAATGCTTGATAGTGACGCAAACAGCGGCTTAACCTCCCAAGAAGTTGAACAGCGTCGTCAGAAGTATGGACTCAATGAACTCGAAGAAAATGGAGGTCGTAGTCCTTGGCAAATTCTGCTAGATCAGTTTACCAATATCATGTTATTGATGCTGATTGCCGTTGCCCTTATTTCTGGCTTTTTGGATTTAGTGGCTTTGACTGGGGGGACATTAAAACCCGGTGAAGTGCCATTTAAAGACACAATTGCCATTATGGCTATAGTTATCCTCAATGGTATTTTGGGCTATGTCCAAGAAAGCCGGGCCGAAAAAGCTCTAGCAGCCTTGAAAAAACTGTCTTCTCCCTCAGTGCGAGTCCTACGTGACGGTAAACTGGGGGATGTGGCGGCTAAGGAGCTAGTACCGGGGGATGTGATGCTGCTGGAAGCGGGTGTACAAATAGCTGCGGACGGTCGCTTAATAGAACAGTCTAATTTGCAAGTGCGAGAATCGGCTCTTACAGGTGAAGCCGAAGCTGTCAATAAGCAAGCCATACTTACACTACCAGAAGATGCACCATTAGGCGATCGCCTCAATTCAGTTTTTCAAGGTACGGAAGTCCTCCAAGGTCGGGCGAAGGTACTGGTAACTCACACCGGAATGCGCACAGAACTAGGCAAAATTGCCGCTATGTTGCAGTCTGTGGACGGTGAACCTACGCCTTTACAGCAGCGCATGACCCAATTGGGTAATGTTCTCGTCAGTGGTTCTTTAATTCTTGTAGCCATAGTAGTTGGTGGTGGACTTATTCATGATCTAACGAAAGGAATAGGTTGGAAGAATTTACAAGAATTAGTGGAAGTTTCTTTAAGTATGGCGGTGGCGGTAGTTCCTGAAGGTTTACCTGCGGTAATCACTGTGACTCTGGCTTTGGGAACTCAGCGTATGGTCAAGCATCACGCTTTAATTCGCAAACTCCCAGCCGTAGAGACTCTTGGTTCTGTAACTACTATTTGTTCTGATAAAACCGGAACTCTAACTCAAAATAAAATGGTGGTAGAGTCGGTGTACACCAATAATTCTACCTTTCGCGTCACTGGAGAAGGTTATACTCCCATTGGCGATTTTCAATTAAATGGTGAAAAAGCCAGTTTAGATGAGGTCCCGGAAATTTCCGCCTTGCTTGTTCCCTGTGCTGTTTGTAATGATGCTGTTTTGCAACAACAACAAGGAGTATGGGCAATTTTAGGTGACCCCACAGAAGGGGCTTTAGTTACCTTGGCAGGAAAAGCCGGAATTGAACAAGACCAATGGAGTAGTAAATTACCTCGTGTTTCTGAATTTCCCTTTTCTTCTGAACGGAAGCGCATGAGTGTGATTTGTCAACTAGAAGCTGTAGCCACTGGTGATACTTCTTTAACCGCTATTGACCCAGCCATTGCTGGTTTTGTGGAATCTGAAAAATACTTAATGTTTACCAAGGGTTCACCAGAATTAACTTTGGAAAGGTGTACAAAAATCCATTTAGGTAATCACTCGATTTCTATCAGTGACGAACACCGCAGCCAAATTTTGGTAGCTAATGACCAAATGGCGGGTAAAGGTTTACGGGTCTTAGGTTTTGCTTATAAACCTTTAGCTGAAGTTCCCCTAGATGGTTCTCATGATACATCCGAGGTAGATTTGGTCTGGTTGGGGTTGGTGGGAATGCTAGACGCGCCTCGTCCAGAAGTGAGGGCGGCTGTGCAAGAATGTCGCCACGCGGGAATCCGTCCGATTATGATTACTGGCGACCATCAATTAACTGCTCAGGCGATCGCTATTGATTTGGGAATTGCCCAAGCAGGTGATAGAGTCCTCACTGGTAAGGAATTACAACTCCTCAGTGACCAGGAATTAGAGGAACAGGTTGACTTAGTGAGTATTTACGCGAGAGTCTCCCCTGAACATAAATTAAGAATTGTCCAAGCCTTGCAACGTCGCGGGCGATTTGTGGCAATGACAGGCGATGGGGTGAATGACGCTCCCGCCCTCAAACAAGCTGATATAGGCATTGCCATGGGCATCACAGGCACAGATGTGAGCAAAGAAGCCAGCGACATGATCCTCCTTGATGATAACTTCGCCACCATAGTTGCTGCCACGAAGGAAGGTAGAGTTGTTTATACCAATATTCGCCGCTTTATTAAATACATTTTGGGTAGTAATATTGGGGAAGTTCTCACCATTGCGGCTGCGCCATTGTTGGGATTAGGGGGTGTTCCCTTGAGTCCTTTGCAAATTCTCTGGATGAATTTGGTAACAGACGGTTTACCAGCTTTAGCATTGGCTGTAGAACCACCAGAACCTGATGTCATGCAGCGTCCCCCCTTTAGTCCCCGTGAAAGTATTTTTGCCAGGGGTTTAGGTTCTTACATGATTCGCATTGGGATTGTTTTTGCCATCATTACAATTATTCTCATGGAATGGGCTTACCATCATTCTCATGCAGCCAGCTATCAAGGAGATGTGGATACTTGGAAGACAATGGTATTTACTTCATTATGTCTAGCACAAATGGGTCATGCGATCGCCATTCGTTCTAATAATAGACTTACTATCGAAATGAATCCTTTTTCTAATCCCTTTGTCTTGGGGTCAGTCATTGTCACCACGATTTTGCAATTGATGTTAATTTATGTTCCACCCCTGCAAAGTTTCTTTGGTACTCATGCACTGAGTTTAGAAGAATTAGCAATTTGTATCGGCTTTAGTGCTTTAATGTTTGTCTGGATTGAAGGTGAGAAGATATTCTTCCGCTTTATGGGCAAAAGGAATGTTTAATTGGTAAATTGTTAGAATCAGGATTTACAGGATTTGAAGATTAACAGGATTTCATTTCATTATCTTTGTATTTTTTTATCCTGATTCTGATATTTACCAATTAGTCATCAATATGTATCTAAAAATCAACTTCAACAAGATCCAGAATTTCATCGTCAATCCTGTAGGGGCGGGGTTTCCCCGCCCTTAATTGTATTGCTGCATAAAAAACCTTGGTGCGGGTAAAATTATAGAATTAATTAGGGGATAGATATCATGGGTGAATCCAAACGGAGAAAACAGCAAGATCCCAACTACGGGAAAGTTAAAAATCCTGTCAAAAATCTTATGAAAGTTTTTTGCCCATTCTTTGAAGATTACGATAATTTATCTCATCTCGATGGTGATACTATATCTTTGATGATAGCTAAACAGGGTTACAAAGAAACGGGTTTGAAAGGCATAATTGTCACAGGATATCTAGCCGAACATTTATTAAAAGACTATCCTCCCGAATCTGAATTAGTCCAAGCCTTCAAACAACATGGAAATATTTATGTTACTTCCACATTAGCCCTAGCATATTTGGAAAATGATATCAATAAAGAGGAAAATCTTCGGAATTTTGATACATACGACCCATTAAATGAATTTATATGTATTAAAAGCGATTCTGAAAAGTACCAAGTAAGTTTGGTAACAGGATCTTAAAAAAATTTTCTTATCTCCCACAAAATCCCCAAAAGAATCCGGGCGACTGGAAGTCACGGCTACACAAGCAAAACCCACCTGCGTGGGTTTTAAATTTACCTAGTCCGCGTAGGCGGACTTTGTTTGTATAGCCGTGATTTCTAATCGCCAGCTTATTTCTGCAAAATTGGGATGCTCCCAATAGGTTTCTCATCTCAAAGATAACTTATTATAGAAGTCAGGGATTTTGAATCCTTAGCCATTATGTACTTAAAAACTTTACACCTCAAACAATTTCGGAATTACCAAAACCAAAAAGTTGAATTTACCGCTGCTAAAACAATTTTGGTAGGTAATAATGCTCAAGGAAAATCGAACTTGTTAGAGGCTGTGGAGTTATTGGCAACATTGCGATCGCACCGGATGGCACGCGATCGTGATTTAATTAAGGAAGGTGAATCTACAGCCCAAATTCATGCCACCCTAGACCGAATTCATAGCCATAGTGATTTAACCCTCACCCTCCGTCGTCAAGCCCGTCGCACCGTCGCCATAAATGGGCAAATAGTCCCCAGACAAATGGACTTTCTCGGTGTTCTCAATGCAGTAGAGTTTTCTAGTTTGGATTTAGAATTGGTGCGTGGTAGTCCTGAAATTCGTCGCAACTGGCTAGATACACTCTTAATTCAATTAGAACCAGTTTATGCTCACATTTTGCACCAATATCACCAAGTTTTACGCCAACGCAATGCTTTTTTAAAACTTTATCTAAATACACCAGAAAAATCTCTACAATCAGAATTAGCTATCTGGGATGCACAATTAGTAACTTCTGGTACAAGGGTGATTATGAGAAGAAATAGAGCTATTCAACGATTAGCTCCTATCGCTTCTGCATGGCACGCTAGTATTAGTGGAGCATCCGAAGTTCTGGAAATTAATTATGCTGCTAATATTCCCCTGGAAAAAACTTCTCCTCAAGAATTACAAGCGGCTTTTTTTGCTAAACTACAACAGAGAGCCGTTGCCGAATCACATCGAGGGATAACTTTAGTTGGACCCCACCGCGATGAAGTAGAATTAATTATTAATCAAACTCCTGCCCGCCAATATGGTTCTCAAGGACAACAAAGAACATTAGTTTTAGCTTTGAAATTAGCAGAATTACAATTAATTGAAGAAGTTATTAATGAACCACCCTTACTATTATTAGACGATGTTTTAGCCGAATTAGATCCATCTCGTCAAGGTCAATTACTTGATGCTATTCAAGACCGATTTCAAACCTTGATTACTACTACTCATTTAGGTGCTTTTGACTCTCAATGGTTGAAATCTTCCCAGATTCTATCTGTAAGTGCGGGAAAAATTGACAACTAATACCAATTTTATAGCAATTCCCAATCTCAATAAATACACCCCAACTGACCTAAGGCTATACCCCCTTAGTCCCCAGAATTTTTTGAAGCTAAATAGAATTATTATAATAGAAAAACACTTTGCAAACATTGGAGATCTTCAACTACCCGAAATCGTCAGAAAATAATGGCACATCATAAAATTTAAACTTTTGGTCTAAGTAGGTAGACAAAAATAAATAGAACTATGTTAAGTAAGTTAACAGATTCTGAAATTGGCTCGTAGTTAGGGCTTTAGCCCTACTTTCAGGTCTAAAGACCTTACTACAAACCTTTAATTATTTACGTTACTCTACT
>NZ_JAQMSE010000148.1:0-39811 GCF_028330045.1 Aphanizomenon sp. CS-733/32 | reverse complement strand
GCCTATTGCCCCTTGCCTATTGCCCCTTGCCTATTGCCTATTGCCTCACAGATGAACATAGTTTGCTTTCTAGTTCGGCTTCCCGTTCTTGGGTGGCAATAATAGCTTGAGCAATTACACGCTGAATATCAACGCCTATTTTATGCAGTTGTAGCCATTGTTGAGCTTCGTTGCCTTCGCGCAGGATTTTTTGTAAAGGGGATAAGAAACAACTAAAGCCCTGTTGTTTGGCGATACTCCAAACTTCTTGATAGATTTGTGCTATCCAATCTCTAGCCAGGATACTGCTACCATCTTGCCATCGCTGTAATCTTGCATCCAGACTGTTAGTGGCGGCAGCCATTTCGTTGCTTCTGGTTAAGGTAATCAGTTCTTCGGGAGAAAATGGGCTTTGAGTTAAAGGATCAATACTGGGGTTGTCAATAATTTGGATTAACCGCGCTTCTAGCAGTGCTGTCATCGCTAACAAGGCAATAGGATCTGTCACTAAGTCACAAATTCGCAATTCTAAGCGATTGAGATCATAAGGTCGGCGATCGCCATTTGGACGCACTGATACCCACAAATGCCGGACATTTTGCATTGTCCCAGACGCTAACTGTTCATTTACCCATTGAATATGATCCGCATGACTAGCAAATAAGGGGACATGATTGGGAGTTTGGGGAAATAATCCCCAGCGAGTGGAATGATAACCAGTGGTTTTACTATCCAGGAAAGGAGAAGAGGCACTCATAGCTAAAAATAGAGGTGCTTCCATTCTGATGACCCGACAGGCACGCATTAATACCTCTGGGTCACTGACACCAACATTGATATGGACGCTGGCTGTAACTACCTTTGTGCCATAGGTTTGTTCAATGTAATCATGATAGGGATTCGTGGGGTCAGAACGGAAAAAGCGTTGGCTTCCTTGCAAAGATAATGTGCTACCCGGTATCAAAGTATAATTATCTAAACCTTGGAGATAATTCCGCAATGTCTTTCTAGGACGCAATAAAGCACACAGCAAACTATCATAATTAGTATGTGGCTGAGTTATGTACTCTACATTCCGGCTATCCGGTTCACGCATAAATCCATCTAAATCGGACATAATTTTGTCCGATAGTCCCACAATGTCACCTTGAGGTGTACCAGTGTACATCTCAATCTCAAAGCCTTTTAATAAGACCATATTATTCTCCAAAACTTCTTCTAATGTTCATAAATTGTATCTAATTAGACGATCTTTTGCATTTTTTGTGTAGATAGGGTTTGCTGAAAAATTACTTGAGATTTATAGATTGCCCAACAAAAACAGTCCCATTATTCTGAATAATGCCAGTAAGAGTAGAGATAAAAAACCCCCAAATAAATTGCAATTGGGGGCGAGAATTGATTGAGAATTACGAGCGTGACGGGGTGAAAGTTTAGAAAATAAACATAAACATCAATTGCGGTGATTATTGTTGTAACGAACTCTCGTTCCCGCCCAAAGTAACTTCTCCCGCAATGTTTGATAATATGAATTATTTGCCCGTAAGACAATAAACTTAGCGCGACAATCAGCCATTCGCACATCAACACGATGTCCTGGCCAAATGGAAGTAGATAAAACACCATCCATCCAGAGTTTGGTGCTTAAATCATAATCGCCCAAAGGCCAAATACTAACCACCGAACCAGGGGGTAAAACCAGAGGACGACTAGAAAGACTCATGGGACAAATGGGAGTGATGGTAATTGCTTCCATCCCATCGTGAATAATTGGTCCGCTGGCAGAAACAGTATAACCAGTAGAACCTGTGGGAGTAGAGATAATTAACCCATCTCCCACATATTGATCTACTATTTCACCATCAATTTCCATTTCTAGAATTGAGGTAATCATTCTGTCAGCAGAAGCGGGTTTGACACAAAACTCATTTAAACCTAAGTAACTTTCAGTTACAGGTTCTAAATTTGATCCAGTCCCCTCATATACCGCTGCTTGTAACATCATCCGCCGTTGGATAGCATAACGATCTTCCAATAGCCTGTCCCAAACTATTTCTGGATCTTGAAACTCATCTACTGACTCGGTTAAAAACCCCAAATGACCGCCTACATTGACTCCGAGAATGGGAATCCCGGCTGCTGCTAAATGCCTAGCGCCAGTTAAAACAGTACCATCACCACCGAGTACCAACGCTAAATCAATTGGTTGGTTAGCAGAGGCCAAAAAAACCGGGTAGGGGTTATCTTTTGGACCACTAGGTCCCATCAATACTTGGCACTGGCGATTTTCTAGTTGTTTAGCACAGAGTTCGGCCCAGCGTTTACTCTGGGGATCTCGGGCTTTATAAGCAATGATTACCTGCTTGAGTTGCACTAACTATTACCACTTCAGAAGATTAAACTGCTCCATATCAACGGTATCGCGGTTGCGATAAATAGTCAGAACGATCGCTAAACCTACTGCTGCTTCTGCTGCTGCGACGGTAATCACGAAAACGGTAAAAACCTGACCTTTAATTAAGGTTGAATCAAGAAAGTTGGAAAATGCCATTAAATTTAGATTAACGGCATTTAGCAATAACTCAATTGACATGAGTACCCGCACTGCGTTCCGACTGGTAATTAAGCCATAAATCCCAATGCAAAACAAAGCTGCGGCTAGTAATAAAAAGTATTGGAGTTGCATGATTGTCGGTTGTCAAGGAATAGGCAAAAGGCAAGAGGCAAGAGGCAAAAGGCAAGAGGTAAGAGGCAAAAGACAGAAGTTTTTTAACCTTGATATCTCTTTCCAGTTGCTATTCGGCATTTGTAGTGGTGCTACCAGCGGAGATGAGTTCTTTGGGGCGTTCTGGTAGGGTTAAAATTGTTTGTTGTAGATCAGTGGTTGGTACTTGGTCAGGGAGATATTCCCGACGCGCCAAAATAATTGCGCCTACCATCGCTATTAGCAAGAGGACGGAAGCTAATTCAAAGGGTAGCAAAAAGTCGCTGAAGAAATGTTCGCCAATGACAACGATGGAATTTTGACTAACTACGGGATTGGTTGTATAAGCCCAAGGTGTAGCTAATACCATTGTACTTAAAAGCGCAAATAGTCCAAAACTGACTAAAGCTGTAAATACTTTTCGTAATCCCGCACTAGGCAATGGTGAAAAATCCTGTCTTTTGTTTACCAACATAATGGCAAACAGAATTAAAACGTTAATTGCACCAACATAAATTAGGATTTGTGCTGATGCGACAAAATCACCATTTAGCAATAGGTACATTCCCGCCATGCTGATGAATACACCTCCCAGCAAAAAGGCGGAATAAACAATGTTAGAGAATAGCACTACACCGAGTGCTGTCCCAATCATCATTACACCAAGAATGCCAAGTGATACAGACTGTACTCCTTCTGCTAGATTCACTGTTTTCTATCCTTATTGATGTTTAATAAATACTGCGTAGTAATTGGTGATTGGTAATTGGTAATTGGAAAAAATTTTTGATTCCCCATTACCCATTACCTATTACCCATTACCACTTTCTACTAAGTCCTCTGGACGAGAACCTGCACGGGGGGCATCGGCGGGGACTCCGTGAGGGTCCATTACGCCTTTAGGGAGGTAAACAAGTTCGCGGAGTGGTGTCACCATTGGATCGTTTGTAACTTTATAGGGTAAACGTCCCAGGGCTACGCTATCGTAGTTAAGTTCATGGCGATCGTAAGTGGCTAGTTCATATTCTTCTGTCATGGATAAACAGTTGGTGGGACAGTATTCCACACAATTACCGCAGAAGATACAAACTCCAAAATCAATACTGTAGTGTTTGAGCTTTTTCTTTTTCGTGCCTTTGTCCATTTCCCAGTCAACGACAGGAAGATTAATGGGACAAACGCGCACACAGACTTCACAAGCAATACACTTGTCAAATTCATAGTGAATGCGACCGCGAAATCTTTCACCAGGAATTAATTTTTCGTAGGGATATTGGACGGTAACAGGTCGCCGTCTCATGTGGTCAAAAGTTACAGATAATCCTTGACCAATGTAACGACCTGCTTGGACTGCTTCTTTGGCGTAATCACCAACTTGTTTGAGGAACTTTAACATTGTTTATGACTCTACTTTTGTCAGGTGATTGGTAATTGGTAATTGGTAATTGGTAATTGGTAATTGGTAGAATACTGATCCATTAGCCATTACCTATTAGCCATTACCCATTACCCCTTAGCCATTACCCACCGAAGGCGACGGGAAAGGCTAGTTTGAAGGCGGCGGTTAAGAGGAGATTTACCAAGCCTATTGGTAAGAGAAATTTCCATCCTAAGTCTAGCAATTGGTCAATCCGTACTCGTGGTACTGTCCAACGAATGAGGATGGCAAGAAATACTAGTAAGTAGGCTTTAATCACGGTCATGGTAATGCCTATCACCGCCGTGACTACCTGAATGGCTGGGTCACTTTCGCTGACTCCTAACCAACCAGTGATCATCTCCAGGGGGATAGGACAATGCCAACCACCAAGGTATAAAATTGCTACTAATAGGGCAGACAGTACCAGGTTGATGTAGGAACTGAGGTAAAAGAGGGCGAATTTCATGCCTGAATATTCGGTCTGATACCCTGCGACTAGTTCTTCTTCGGCTTCTGGTAAGTCAAAGGGTAGGCGCTCGCATTCTGCTAGGGCGGCTATCCAAAAGATTACGAAACCTAATGGTTGTCGCCAAATGTTCCAGCCGAGAATACCAAAGTTAGATTGCTGATTGACGATGTCAACGGTGCTAAGACTATTGGACATCATGGCGATCGCTAGTACACTCAGTGCCAAAGGGATTTCATAACTGATGGACTGCGCTGCTGCCCGCAACCCTCCCAACAATGCGTATTTATTATTAGAGGCATAACCTGCCATTAATAACCCAATGGGCTGAATACTGGATAAGGCAATCCATAAAAACACACCCATGCCGACGTTAGCAATAATGATATTCTGTCCAAATGGCACAATTAAATAGGACAGAAATACTGGCAAAACGACAATAATTGGTCCGATGGTAAATAGCCAAGGATCGGCTTTGACGGGGATGATATCTTCCTTGAATACCAGTTTCAGACCATCTGCCACAGGCACTAATAATCCGAATGGTCCTTGGTATTCAGGCCCAATCCGTTGCTGTGCCGCCGCGGAAATTTTCCGTTCTAGCCATGTGGCAACTAGAACACCTACTGTAGCCCCAATGAGCATCAACACCATTGGTAATGGCATCCATAGGGCTTTGGCTGCGCCTGGAGGTACGCCTAAGTCCTTGACAGATTGAATAAAAGTTCCTTGAAGGTCAATTCCTGGATTCATGTTTGCTGCTCTTTAAGTCAACGTTCTGATGAACTATGAAGGATGAAATTACTTCCATCTTCAATCTTTTGTCCTTCAGCTTTAGTAATAATCTCTGCTGAGATGATGCTGGATTGCAGTTCCATACCTTGGCCAAGTCATGAGTTTAGTATATCCTTGGATGGTTTTCTCCATGAGACTCCACAAGACAACTTCTACTTATGGTTGGGATTGGGAATTGATGATTGGTGAGTGGGGAAAATGGGCAAAAGTTTCGCCATTAAGTCATCAAACAAGACAGACTAGTACCGCAAGGCGGAAGTCAAAAGTCAAAAGTCAAAAGTCAAAACTAATACTGAGCAAGCTTTTTGGCGATTGATAATGGTTGATTTATTTACGCCGTGTTGTACTAGCCGCTTCCAGGTTAGCAACGGTTGTCTATTGTATCCAAATTGTCTGATTTTCTGCCCTTGGTTGCTGTTGTAAATCTGTTAATTGGAGGGAGTTGTGATTTTGGACTACAAGCCTTGATGGTAGATATGACAGTTATCAATCTGTCCATCGGAGGACTTGAATTGAACATCCAAAATCTAGAGTTGAGTTGTTTGTTGTATCAGAAGGCAAGAGGCAAGAGGCAAGAGGCAACAGTAAAAACCTTGTCATTGCTGACTTAGAGATTTTCAGAATATTCTAACCACCTTGTCCACTGCCATAGTTAACGGTTGTCAATGGGAGTGTAAGCGACTTCATGACGACCGTTGTAAACTTGGGTAGGACGGAAAATCCGGTTTTCTACCAGTTGCTCTTTCCAGTGTGCTAACCAACCAGCCACACGAGCGATCGCAAATACTGGTGTAAACAAGTCCGTAGGAATTCCCATCTTCCTATACACTAAACCGGAATAAAAGTCAACATTAGGATAAATCCCTTTGCCACCTAGTTTTTCCGAAACTACCCGTTCCATTTCTACGGCAATTTCATAGTATTCGTCGTAGCCAAATTTCTCAAACAACTGCTCTGCCAAGCCTTGTAAGATTGTCGCACGGGGATCTTTGACTTTGTAGACACGATGCCCAAAGCCCATAATTTTAGCTTTGCGTTTGAGAAGATCATCCACATAAGGGACAACATTCTCTACAGAACCGATCGCTTCCAACATCTGAATTACTTCTTCATTCGCTCCACCGTGCAATGGACCACCTAATGTACCCACTGCACTAGCAACGACAGCATAGGGATCAGTTAATGTAGAAGCTGTGACTCTTGCACTAAAGGTAGAAGCATTCATTGTATGCTCAACATGAAGAATTAAGCAGATATCAAAGATTTTGGCTGCTAAAGGATCAGGTTCTTTCTCGTTGAGCATATACAGGAAGTTAGCCGCATAGCCTAAATCATCTCTAGGCTTAACTGGGTCATTACCTTCTCGCATTAACTGGAATGCTGCTACCATTGTGGGAATCGTCGCTATTAAACGCACAGCCGCAGTCCGAATATAGACCGGATTATGTAAATCCCGACGAGAATAGAATAAACCTAAAGCAGCAGCCGAGGCTTGAAGTGCATCCATCGGATGACCACTTTCAGGGAAACATTTCATCATGTCCCGAATGCGGTATTTGATGCGTCTGTGGAAGAGAACTTCATGCTCAAATGCTTTTAGTTCTTCCTCGTTTGGTAATTCACCCCAAATCAACAGATATGCAGTTTCTAGGAATGTACTTTTTTCGGCTAATTCCTCAATCCTGATACCACGATATTCTAGAATTCCTTTCTGCCCGTCTACATAACTAATACTCGACTGGGCTGCGGGAATGCCTTCTAAACCAGGCTTGTATTCGCATACCGTCATGGCAACACCATTTACTTTGTAAAATATCTGCTCACGCTAACTTACCAGAGACTATTTTCACCACAATAATTGCAGATGCAACAACTATTACAGCAGGTACTTGGGTGATGTCAACCAAAACATTTGACTACGACCCCAAGCTAGACCATCATCTGGTAGTTTTATTCCCATCATACCTGCTTTTTTGAGGATGAGGCTCTCTTTTGCTTCTCCCCACAGGAGAATTTCTGCCCAATGGCTTAAACTAGGCTCATGACCGACTAATCCTAGTTTGGTTTTCTGGGGATATTTTCTGGGTTGAAGCCATTCTTGCCACCAATTTTGAATATTACCATCCAAGCTCAAATGATCTGATGTTTCTAATTGGGAACTCAGTCCAGCCGCAATGAGTATTTCTGCTGTTTGATAAGCGCGAATTAGGGGACTGGTGAGAATGAGATCAAAGTGTAATTCTAGCTGTGCTAATCTTTGGGCGACTTTCTCGGTTTTTTGTCTTCCTTCTGGGGTGAGTTGTCGTTCTTCGTCTTTTAGTTGCGGTTGATGTTCTTCGGCGATACCATGACGAATTAAGTATAGTTCCATGTTTTTAGTTGGGTGTTTTTATATGATTTTTTATTTCACGCAGAGACGCAGAGGCGCAAAGAAGAGCGCAAGAGTAGAAATTTAGTAATTTTATAAAATCTTTGGATACCGTGAAAGTCTATTTCTTGTATCTCTAGCTAATTGATCAAATGTTTTACAAATTACTTTGCGTGAGTCTACTACAACTCTATTTAAATGCCATTTCAATCTAGCTTTTTCAAGCTCACTAAGGAACTCATCTCTACCTATAACAATAATACCCTGATATTCTATATTCTCAGTTCCAAAAATAGAACGAAATTGAGTAGTATTCTTATAATCATCAATTCTCCAAAACCAATCAATAATTTGACTAAATCCATGTTAAAATCTAGAGACCTCTCATACTTTAGCCTTTTCTAATAATCCATATAACATTTCAATCCGTTTGTAATTAACTATATCAATAATAGTTACTTTTTTAGGTTGAACTTCAAAAATAATTCGATATATTCCTACCTTGGCAATAAAATCATTATCTGAGCTTGCATTCAGTTTAGAAACTTCAACTTCTGAACAATCAGGAAATTTTTCTAGACAACTAATAGCATAACTAATCTTTTCTTTCTCTTGAGTTTGTAAAGCATCAAGTGCTATTTGTGCGTTATCATCCAAAACTATTTCATTTTTGTTTGGCTGTTGATTTTTAGAGTCAGTAGAAAGATCGCAATACTCATCAGATAAGTGTTGAACTTCATTGAAAAAATTAGTTCCTCCTTCTACTTTTTCCAATGTGTGCTTAATCTTTGCAAATATTTCATCTTTTTTTTCTGTTGGTTCGTCGTTTAACGCAGAAACTAATATTTCTTGAAATTTCTGATTTCTTTGTGCTGTGGTTTCCTTAATATTTTCGGTCATACTAACCATAATTTGCCTGAAAACCTGTAGAACTGCTATTTTTCGGTTCTCAGATATATTAGAAATCCATTCTCCCAATAACTTAACAATCAACATTATAAAGGTATGTAAAATCTCCGAATCTAGCTTCTGAATATAACCGTGAGCCAGACGATTACGCTTTTCTAAGTAAGCTTGAATACTATCAAATTCAGAAATTGATAACTCTCCGAAAGAGTACATTGATCTTAGCAATTTTATGAATGGTAAACGTTCAATAGGAATTGATATATCCAATGATCTTTTTCTTAATGCTCCTTCAAAAATACTCCAGAGAAAAAGAAAAGCAGGTTCAATATTATTATTTTCAATAAGCTTGGTAACTTGACTAAAATGGTCAATTATTTCTTCCCAGGAAGGTAGTTCTTCCGATGTTCCTGGTAATGATTCTGCTTGTATATCTTCAAGTGTCACTAATAAAAAACGCCAGCCCGGATGTCTACTAATTTCTTCCGCTACAGATTGTAAACGCTCAACTGAAACTGGACTAATGCTGGTTTTTACTTCAATTATTAAACCAGATTCATTTTCGTTCTTCGTAGCCAGAATATCGGGTTGATAATTATCCAAATCAAAGGGTAATTGATCTGCTTTCGGGTTTTGTATAACAGTAAATCCTTGATCACGATACTTCTTGATCAAAGATTCAACTTTATCATCATGTAAACTCTTAGTATTGTCTATCATAAGTATTTTTCCAATGTTTGAGATTCACTTACTTTGACATAAACACACTCTTCGCCAATGATGACACCTTCCTGTAATAATAAAGGTAAATTTGTTATATCAATTGGCTCAGATAAAAACCGACGATGACTCTCTACATCTGATATTAGTCCATCATCTTCATAAACTAACTCATTGAGTGCATCCTGAATGGGTTTAATAATGTTATCGGTGTCAGGTGGACTATCATCACAAAGATAAATTAGCGTTAATAACGATAGAGATGAGCTTATCCCTATAGTTGATTATTTGGCTAAATCTGTGCTGAAAATTATCTGAAAATGAAATATTCAACTCATCATGGCGATCGCCTAACTTGTACAATGAAAAATAGATTATTGCGAATTGTATAGTTAAGGATTATAGCTGTCATGACTGCCGCTGTTTTGATCGAAAATCTGAAAAAAAGCTACGGTAATGTAGTTGCAGTCCAGGATGTTTCCTTTCAAGTCCAACCTGGAGAAATTTTTGGGTTACTTGGACCTAACGGGGCTGGCAAAACGACCACTCTCCGGGCTTTATGTACCCTAACAACGCCTGATACTGGGAAAATTGAAGTTTCTGGTATTTCCGTCTTAAAGCACCCCAAATTGGCTAGGCAAAAGCTGGGTTATGTAGCCCAAGAAGTAGCTTTGGATAAGGTGCTAACTGGACGGGAGTTACTCCAATTACAAGCGGCGCTGTATCACCTTCCTGGTGCGGTGATTAAACAGCGAATTAATACTATTTTGGATTTGCTGGGGTTACAAGAATACGCAGATAAAAAAACTGGAACTTATTCCGGTGGTTTACGCAAACGGCTAGATTTAGCGGCTGGTTTACTTCATGCCCCTGATGTGTTGGTATTAGATGAACCAACGGTAGGACTGGATATTGAAAGCCGGGTTGTAGTCTGGAATTTCTTGCGGCAATTACGGGCTGGGGGAACTACTGTGGTAATTACCAGTCATTATTTAGAAGAAGTTGATGCTTTAGCTGACAGGGTGGCAATTATTGATAGAGGTTTAGTTATTGCTAATGGTACACCTTCTCAGTTAAAAGATCAGGTGGGGGGCGATCGCATCACTTTAAGAATCCGTGAATTTTCACCTCTAGAAGAAGCCGAAACCGCCAAAAACCTGTTAGCAGCCTTACCTTTTGTCCAAGAAATCATCATCAATAGCGCCCAGGGTAACTCCCTAAATTTAGTAGTTACACCGCAAAATGACGTTTTAATCACGATTCAACAGGCGTTAAATCATGCCAATTTACCAATTTTTGGCATTGCTCAATCTCGTCCTAGTTTAGATGATGTTTACCTAGCAGCCACCGGAAAAACCTTAATGGATGCGGAATTAGCCGCTGTAGCTAATCGTGATCCTAAAGCGGAGAAAAAGCAAAATATGAGATAGAGAAAATAGAGAATATAACCAGGGCTGTTTCATTCTAAACATAATCCGCCCGGAACTGATAGCGTCGCGTAAGCCATAGTTCGGTTCTGGAAGAGACAATCCTACCCTATACTTGGCACAGGTAAGGTAATATGGGAGAAAGTTAGAGGGTGTTTGAAAAGTCTGATTTATTACTTGCAAGGGCGACTAGAAGTAGCGGAACCACACAGACGAAACCCACCTTCGTGGCTTCAAAGACCTTGATTTTTCCTTAGTCCACGCAGGTGGACTTTGTTTGTGTAGTAGCGATTTCTAATCGCCGGAAACCTTTCAAACATCCTCTTATGGATTATGGAAACTTATGGTTATCCCATAAAAGGAAAATAAACTAATTTTAATAATATTTATTTATGAAAAAGTTGCAAATTGACTTTAACCATCAAGCCATACATAATAGTCGAGAAGATGGCTATCTCAAATTTCAACTTAATCAACAAACTGGTGCTGTTTTATCTATTGCTCATACGCAGGAAGCAATTATTGTACCTGTGACATCGGTTACGGCTATTCCGAATATGCCTGCTTGTATATTAGGATTGATGAATTGGCGTAGTCATATAATTTGGGTGGTTGATTTACCGAGGATGTTTAATCTAGAATGTCTTGACCACCGATTGCGTCAGTATAATATTATTGTTATTCAAATAGAATCAATGATTTTAGGTTTAGTTGTTCAAGAAATTAAAGGTACAACCAAGTTTATCGCTGATGATATCCGTTCCCCTGTGGGACAAGTAGCATCTAGTTTAGTACCTTACTTATGTGGTTGTGTGGTACAACAAGAAGAAATTTTATTGGTATTAAATGCAGTACATATTTTAAGTTCAGATGTTTTTTGTATTAACTAATAATTAATACTCAGAAAAAATGGTAACTTTTTATTTTATAGATATGGTGCGAGGAATATATGTTGAATAAGACTGATATCAAACAAAGTAGCAATTCTCAAAATCAAGCATCTTTAATTTCTCCAACTAAAGTTATTGATAATAGAGGAAAAAGTTCCAGTCATCAGAGGTCTTGGTATGAGAGATTAGAATATTTGCGACAATTTAAGTTAAGTACCAAATCTATAATTTTGTCTATCACTATTGGTACTTTACCAGTTGTGGGAACTGGGGCGATCGCTTATATGTTTGGTAGTCAGTTAATTACAAAGCAAATTATTACATCCCAAGAAAATACAGCAATTAATTTAAGTGATAAAGTTAATAACTTTATTGGACAACGCTATGGAGATATTGAGATCCTATCTAATATATCTTTTTCAAGTCCGATACAAGATATAGAAAAAGCAATAGTAGAAAAATCTAGGCAAATATCCAAAGTTGATCCCAGCACAATTAGCACAATTAATATAGAAACACAAGTCTCCTTAGATAGCTTGATCAAAAATAGTAATGTTTATGATAGTGTAGCCATATTTGATCTGAATGGACAAGTGATGATGCAATCATCAGGAGAGTCTTTAAGTCCAGAAAAACAACTTATCTATTTTCAAGATGTAGTTAAACAAAATACTCCTATTATTAGTCAACCAGAAATAGTTGAAAATATCGGTACAGTGATTTATATAGCTGCACCAATTAAGGATGCAGTGGAGGGTAATACTATTGGTATAGTCAGAACCCGTATACCTCTGAAGGCTTTAAAAAAAGTAATACAAGGTTATATAGATAAGAATAATCAATATTATTTTTTAGATGCAGCAGGAAAAATTTTAATTAGTTCCTATCAAGATATATTTGGTGAAAAACTCGTAAATATATATCCGAGTTTAACTAATGTCTTGAATACCAAAAATATTGATACATTTACAGCCATTGCCAAAAATAATCAAAACCAGCAACTTATTACTTATATACCATTTTCCAAGATATCAGGTTTACCAGAGAGCAAGTGGCAATTAATCATAGAAAAAGATACAGCGATCGCCTTTAAGCAACAAAGAGAATTTTTAACCTTAACTGCTAGTACAACATCATTAATTGCATTATTAATGACGTTGCTTGTAGCTTGGTTAAGTCAGCGGATTAATGCTAAAATTGCGAATACGTCTATAGGAAAAGCTCAGGAAATTCAAGAGCAAATACATCTAAGCGTAGTCAACAAACAAGAAGATCAAGAAAGAGAAATTGAATGGCTAAAATTACTGCTAGAGGTGACTAGAAAAATTCGGCTAAATCTTCAGTCCGAAGCTATTTATCAAACAGCAATTTCTGAAGTTATTCATGTTCTCAAAACAGATAGAGTCATCGTTTATAAACTCCATCGGAAAACGCAATCTGTCAAAGTAATTGCTGAATCGGTACTTGATGATTGTCAAAAAATGCTCGGTGTCTATAACAATGATTCTCACTGGCGAGAACTTGGGAAAAGTAATCAATTTGAGGCCATATCAAACATTAAACAAGAGGTAAATTTAACCAGTAGTTATATTGAGTGGTTAAAGAAATTTTCTGTACAAAGTAGTTTAACAGCACCGATTTTAAGTCATGGAGAAATTCAAGGATTCTTGATTGCTCATCATTGTCATCATCCTCATGTTTGGCAAGTTGGAGAAATTAATTTCTTAACCCAAATTGCTACACAAATTGGCTATGCTTTAGAACAATCTCATCTGCTAGTAGAGATCAGAAAATTGAAATCTCATAGTCAAACAAATATTCATCAAGACTCCCTAGAAATCCAGAATTTCCAGGATAGTATTCAGCCAATTGTCAATCAAATTCAACAAGCTATTAGTGAAGTAAATGTTTATTTAGAAAAATTCACCACAGAGGCAATTATAGAACCTGAAAAAATGCACCAAAGCTTAGAAACTATTGAAAATATGACCATTGCTATTCAATCTATCGCTCATATAGCACAGCAAGCTGTCACCATTGTTAATGATGCTAACCATACAGCCACTAAAACTGGAGCAGATATGGATTTAACACTGGAAAATATTTTCTGTGTCCAAGAAACAGTTGATGAAGTTACTAAAAAAGTAAGACGTTTAGGGGACTCTTCTCAACAAATTTCCCGTGTGGTTTCTATAATCAATCAAATTTCCATGCAAACTAATTTATTAGCAATTAATGCGGGAATTGAAGCTGCAAGAGCCGGAGAGGAAGGTCAAGGTTTTGCCGTGGTAGCTGAAGAAGTTGGCGAATTAGCCGCCAGAAGTGCCGCCGCTACTCAAGAAATTGAGGAAATAATTGTCAAAATCCAACGAGAAACAGGTGAAGTATTAAAAACAATGACAACGGGAACTAATCAAGTTACCCAAAGCAGGAATATTATTGAAAAGGCCAAAGATAATTTACGACAAATTGTTGATGTATCCCAGCAAGTAGATACCTTAGTCCAGTTAATTTTAAGTTCTACTCAATCTCAAGTTCAAACATCACAAATTGTGAGTCAAACTATTAAAGATATTACTCTGGCATCAGCACATAATACTCATAATTCGCGTCAAGTTTCCCAATCTTTACAAACAGCAGTAGATATTTCTCAAGAGTTAAAAGATACTATTGAGACTTTCCCTTTTAATTAATATTCTCATTTGTTCTGAACTAAGTAAGTGAACACAATAAAACCAAACTGTGTAAAGAAACGTAAAATCGCTGAAAACTTCTTGACTCTTGCCTTGCCATAACGACAATTTTCAACGCCAACCTACTTAATAAATAATGACTAAGGACTAATCACTAATGACTAAAGATAAAGAATTGGAAATCCAGATGCAATTTCTGGAAGAAGCAACTGATTACCTCAATACTTTAGAAGGGGTATTACTGGAAATTGACATTAGTAAACGTATTGAATTAGAACATATTAACGCTGCAATGCGAGCCGCCCATTCTATTAAAGGTGGAGCAGCAATGATGGGATTTCGCGTATTAAGTAATTTAGCTCATAAATTGGAAGATGCTTTTAAAGTTTTAAAGACTCAAAAAGATTCTTTGGAACTTGATACTCATTTACAAAGTTTATTACTATCTAGTGTTGATTGGCTACGACAGATTGTTGAGTTATTGGCAAAGGGTAATAATCTGGATGATAGTTGGTTAAGAAAATCTTGTTATCCAGTTTTTAACGAACTTTATGAGCGTTTAGGTGAACCGACTCCAGAAAATATTACAACTTTGCTATCATCAGAAAATGATACAGAAATTATCCCTTTATTATTTGAAACTGAAGTTGAAGAGTATTTACAACACCTAGAAGCTAGATTAAAAAATAGCAATAAATCGGGACTAAGAGCAGAGTTGGTAATGATGGCAACTGAGTTGGGTGGGTTAGGAGAAATGCTGCAATTAACAGCTTTTACCCAATTATGTCAATCCGTTAGCCATTATTTAGAAACTCACCCTGATAGTTGTTTAGAAATTGCTAATTTAGCATTAAAAGCATGGCGGCAATCTCAAACTTTAGTATTAAGTAATCAACGAGGTAATTTACCAAATAGAATTAATTTGGGTGAAGTTATTTATGATCTTCCTGCGATTTTATCAAATCAGCAAGTGCATAAATCATTTGTTTCTGATTTTGATTTCTTAGAAAATGTTGAACTATCTCCAGCAAGTGCTGATAGAGGATCAACTTCAGAAAATCTCCCCATAGATTATAAATATACTGAACGTAAAAGTGATATTAATTCACTGCCTAAAGAAAGGGAAAACCAGGAAAATACAGTTAGAGTTCCTAGTAAACATTTAGAAAAAATTAATGATTTATTTGGAGAAGTTATTATTCAACGTAATGGGTTAAATGTGCAAGTGGAAAGATTACGTAAATTGGTGCGTAATCTCAGTCAAAGAGTTCAAATTCTTGATCAAGAAAATCAAGAACTGCGAACAGCATACGCAAAAATAATAACTCATAATCATGGTAATCAAGAAGTAGAAAATAATTTTATAGAACAAGATAGTTATCAAAAATTGAATTTATTATCTCAAAATGTGATGGAAACTATTGTCCAAGTTGCGGAAGTTACCAGTGATATTCAATTAAGTGTGGACGATACAGACCAAATTACACGAAAACTCAATAAAACTTCTAAACAATTACAAAGACAATTAACCCAGGTGAGAATGCGTCCTTTTTCCGATTTAGTAGAACGTTTTCCTAGAGCTATTAGGGATTTAAATGTTGAGTATGGAAAAAATGTACAGTTAAAAATTGAAGGTGGAAATACTTTAATTGAAAGAGGTATTTTGGAAGCTTTAAACGAGCCTTTAATGCACTTGTTACGCAATGCTTTTGATCATGGAATTGAAGATCCTATTACTCGGAAAAATCAAGGCAAACCTGAACAAGGTTTAATTGAAATGAAAGCAGCCTATCATAGTAATCGCACAATTATTACTATTCGTGATGATGGTCAAGGTATTTCTTTAGACAAAATTCGTCACCGGGCTTTAAAAATGGGTTTGGATGATTCCTTATTAGCGATCGCTAGTGATGAAGAACTACTATCATTAATTTTTGAACCAGGATTTAGCACCTCGGAACAAGTAACAGCTTTATCTGGTCGGGGAGTGGGAATGGATGTAGTCCGTAACAACCTGAAATTAGCACGAGGAGATGTGAATGTTGACACCCAAACTGGAGTGGGGACGAAGTTTACCTTATCAGTCCCATTTACCTTGTCGGTCGCACGGGTTTTATTGGTTGAGAGCGATCGCTTGGTGTTAGCATTTTTTACAGACGTAATCGAGGAAATTTTCTTGCTAGAACAGGAACAAATCTTCTCCCAAAACGGGAAAGAATTTATTAACTGGCAAAACCATCAATTACCATTACTGCGTCTCAATAGTTACTTTGAGTTTAATTGCTCCCGCTACAATAACCTAGAAATAGAAACTCTGCCAATCATTAATGCTATAAGTGTATTGATAGTCAAACATGATCATCAACAAGTCGCAGTTCAAGTAGAGCGTTGCTGGGGTGAACAAGAAGTAGCTATTCGTCAAGTAGAAGGTAATATTCCCCTTCCCGGTGGTTTTAATAACTGTACAATTCTGGGTGATGGTCGAGTAGTTCCCCTCATTAACACTAATGATTTAGTATCGTGGATTACGAAAAATGAACGTCCCCACATCAGTAATAAATTACCCACAACAAGACTACAAACTGCATTTCTCAAACCACCAAAAGTAAAGACTGTAAATCAACCTAGTCGCCAAAAAGGCATAATTTTGATCGTTGATGATTCCATTAACGTCCGCCGTTATCTAGCACTAACCCTGGAAAAAGGTGGATATCAAGTAGAACAGGCTAAAGATGGTCAAGAAGCCTTAGAAAAGCTAGAAAGTGGTCTGCAAGTCCAAGCGGTAATTTGTGATATTGAAATGCCTCGTATTGACGGTTATAGCTTTTTAGAGCGAATCAACAATAATACAGAGTTAAGAAATATTCCTGTCGCTATGTTAACATCCCGTAGTAGTAGTAAGCATCGTCAGTTAGCTATGCAATTAGGAGCAAAAGCTTATTTTTCTAAACCGTATAATGAGCAAGAATTATTACGGACATTAGAAGAAATGATTTTCCAGATTGGAGAAACAACATTAATTCGTAATTCGTAATTCGTAATTCGTAAGTAGGTGAACACAATAAAACCAATCTGTGTAAAGAAAAGTAAAATCGCCCAAACCCTCTTCACTACTGCCTCTTGCCTTTTGCCTCTTGCCTCTTGCCCTCCCATAACGACAATTTTCAATGCTAACCTACTTAGAATACAACAAAGTAATTTTCAACTTGAACATTTTTGCTTTTTTTACACCAATGATTCAGTCCACACGAAGTTTATGGCATTTTGGACAAACGGTACTGGGTATTATATTCCGCCACCCCATTACTGGTACAAGTATTATTCCCATTTTACCTGATGGTCAGATTGTCCTCATTAGGAGAAAGGATGATGGTCGTTGGTCATTACCTGGTGGTATGGTGGATTGGGGAGAAGATGTTCCTCATGCAGTCCGTCGGGAATTGATAGAGGAAACAGGGTTAGAAGTAGTTAAAATCCGCCGTTTAGTGGGGGTTTACTCTTCACCAGATCGTGATCCTCGGATTCATTCCATCTGTATTACTGTTGAAGCTGAAGTTCAAGGAGAAATGGTAATCAAAGATACCTTAGAAGTTATGGAAATTCAAGCTTTTCCTCCCAGTTCTTTGCCAAAACCAGATATGTCCCATGATCATTTTCGTCAGTTACAAGACTACTTAAATGGTTTAACAACACTTGCCTAAAAAATGGAAAATTCAAAATTTCGAGTTGGGAAATCGCACAACTTAGACAACTAAATTAGTAAATTAAAATGAATATTTTATTTCGTAACTCCCGAATAAAACTTAGTCAAGGGGTATTGTTTTGGCGTGAAGTTGGTACAGGAATACCCGTAGTTTTTCTACATGGTGCATGGAATGATGGTAGCGAATGGGTATCCACAATGGAATTATTAGCTGAAAAAATCCATTGCTTCTCACTAGATTTGCTAGGTTTTGGTGAATCAGCAAATCCTAAAATTCACCATTCCATAAATTTACAAGTCGAGTGTTTAGCTGATTTTTTAAAAGCTTTAAAATTAGAAAAGGTCTATTTAGCTGGTAATTCTCTAGGCGGTTGGATTGCGGCTAGTTATGCTTTAAAGTATCCAGAGCAAATATCTGGCTTAATATTGTTATCACCAGAGGGTGTTGCAGCGGAAGATAAAAAAGATGAATGGCAAAAAAAACGGCAGTTATTTAATTTTTCACCCTTAATAATTAAATTTTTACGCTTAATTATGCCTTTTATCAAATTGATTGGTTGGGAGGGAAAAATTGCTAGGGATTTAGAATTAAGACAAACATTGTTACAGTCTTCGACAGCTTGTCAATTACTTTTTAATCGTCAGCAACCAGAAATAGCAGCAGAATTATTAGAAAAACGCTTACCGGAAATTAGCGTTCCTTGCTTAATTTTGCAAGGTAGTCAAGATACACAATCTGCTATATCCAAAAGTAATACTTATGCTCGATTAATTCCCGAAGTTCAGTTACATAATATTGCTCATGGAGAAAGTAATTTACCAGAAACTTGTGCTGGTGTTGTCGCGGAAGCTATTTTATATTTTATTAATAAGTAGGTCGGGGCGCGGGCCCCGCGCCCAGTCAGGAGTCAGGAGGAAGAATTGGTAAGATTTTTGGAATAATTAAACGCAGATAAACGCAGATAAATACTAAATTGACTCTAGGTATCGGCGTAATTTACTACTAAACCAATCAATAACTGTGACTACTACTAATAGCACTAACATCATGGTTGTGGCTTTGGTATATTCAAAACCATCTATATAGCTTTTTAATTGAAATCCTATTCCCCCAGCACCAACTACTCCTAAAACCGAAGCAGCACGAATGTTATATTCAAACATCCATAGGGTATAACCTAATCCTAAAGGTAATATTTGCGGCAATATCCCATACTGAGCAATTTGTATTTTTGATGCTCCAATTACCTGTAAAGACTCTAAGGAATGATAATCTACTGATTCTATAGCTTGTTGATAAAATTTAGCAAGATAGCCAATAGTATATATTGATAATGCCAATGTTCCAGCGGGTGCGCCTAAACCTGTAGCAGCTACGAAGATTAAACCTAAGATAATTGAAGGTACGGAACGCACAGCATTTTGCAGTAAGTTTGCTATCCATCTTAACCATAAAGGGGCGATATTATTAGAACTGGCTATGGCAATTGGTAAGGATAAAACTGCACCTATGGATGTTCCCCAGACGGACATCTGTACGGTTTCAATTAATCCTTTAATGGCAATGTCTAAAACTTGTAAGTTAGGAGGAAATAATCGGGAAATAAAGTCCGTGATAAAAGGCCAGCTATCTTTTAATAATTTCAGATCAACTTTTAATCCTTGTAATGCCCAAATATAAATTCCTATCATTAATAGGAATACAAGTGAAGGTATAAACCAAGGATAACGATGAAAAATTTGTGAACTAGAAATTTTTTTCATTGTTTTTTAAATTACTCCAGATAATTTTAATTATTTTATTTAGATAGTTGATAAAAATCGCTGTTGTAAATTTTCACATTTGCCATCATAAACTACTTTTCCGCCATCTAAAATTATCGCTCTTTGAGCGTATTCTGTAGCTAGTGCTAAGTCATGTAAAACGGTGATTATAGTTAATCCTTGTTGATGTAATTCTGATAAAGTTGCCATGACTTGTTGTGAGGCTAACACATCTAAACCTGTGGTGGGTTCATCGGCTAAAAGTATTTGTGGAGATTGCATTAATGCTCTAGCGATCGCTACTTTTTGTTGTTGTCCACCACTTAATTTACTAGTTTTTTGATATGCTTGTTCTTGCAAACCTAGTTGTGTTAATAATTCTAAGGCTAAGGTGCGATCGCGCTGCGGAAATCCGAATAAAGTTTGCCCCGTTTTTCTCACCCCCAACCTACCACATAAAACATTATCAATTGCTGATAATTGGCGAATTAAGCCCCCTCCCTGAAATAGCATTCCCACATCTCGACGGATTTGCGGTAAGTTTTGCTCACTTACAGACACACCATTAATTTTAATCTCCCCCTTAATCAAGGGAACTAAACCCACAAGTGATTTTAATAATGTTGATTTACCTGCCCCATTCAATCCTAGCAAAACTACAAATTCACCTTGATTAATTTGGCAATTAATATTATCTAAAATCGGACGTTCTAAGGAAGCAAGATAATCTGTTTGCAAATGACAACATTGAATAAAATTCACGTTACTTGTAGATAAATGATAATTTGTAATTACTTGAGAGGCAAGAGTCATAGTCGCTTTTGTGAAAATTTCATCAAAAAATCATAATTTTGTCAGAATTAAGAATTTTATTAGCAATATTCCTAATTCTTAATGCTGACCTTTTAAGTATTATTCCATTCCCACATTTTTTAAGGCTTCCTGCACTGGTCGAAGATGACGATTGTGATCAATTCTGACCAATTCTGTGGAATTATATAAACTGCTCAGTAATTGATTATTTTCTGATTTATTTAACTTCAACAAAGCATTAATTAGCTTTTCTCTGATCACAACTGGAACATCATCATCAATCGCAATACCATGAGCCGGAACACCAGAAATTTTATGTAATATCCTAACTTTACCTCTATTCTCAGCCGCCAAATAGGGAGGAAAAAGAGCATATTCTGAGACTACAGCTACATCCGCTTGACCTCTAATTACAGCATCTAAAGCTTTACTATAATTTCCACCATAACTAACTTTACCAAAGAAGTTTTCCAAGCGATCGCGGTTAGGCACGAAACCCTGTTTTACTAACTCACTCACTGGAAAAATAAACCCGGAACCAGATGTAGGAGAAGTAAAAGCAATAGTTTTGCCTCTAAGTTGTTCTAAAGTTGCTTTGGGAGAATTTTTACTTTTTAATTGGCTGTTATTAGGAACAACAAAAATAGAATTATAAGTATATCTACCGGAGTAATTTTTACGAACTTCCGCCAAATATAACCGAGAATTTGCTAATTGTTCAGCCTTTAAAGCCGGACGACTACTTAAAAATGCTACATCAGCCCGATTCGCTCTTAAAGCTTCTACTGCGGCTGTCTCATCACCTACTTGCGCTTTAACGGGTATGCCTAATTCCTTGGATAAAAAGGTAGCTACATTATTAGCTTTATTTTGCAAGTCAGTAGAATCAGAGCGAGTGGGAAAAACTATAGTTAAAGAGTTGATTTTCTGAGCAATTAAGCGTGGTGCTGGTTGATTTTGCAAGGGTTTAGCTATGGCTATTTGCATAGAACCCAAACCGCTCAAAGCCATTCCTGTCAAGGCTAATAATCCGCCACCAACACCCCAAAAGCTTTTTTTACTGACTACCATTTTTTGACTCCAATAAGAATTATTTTCAACACTTTTGCAAATTATTTGCAATTAACTCCGTTAAAAACTATAGACTTTTTAGGAATAGAAGTCAATAAGCAAAGCAAAATTTTTTTACCCTGACTTTCCGTATTTCATTATGTAATATGCGTAAGTTTCCAATATCTCATTAACAATAGTTAAATAAATAACATAAATTACCAGTAAACTTAAGTATTGATATGTAGTATAATGGCTATTAGAGACTTCCAATTAAAAAAATATCCCAAAATTTCTTGTGGTGCGGGACGAAAAGCCCGCTAATAATACAAGGACGGGCAAGATGCCCATCCCACAGGATTGGACAGCACTTCGCTATCGCCCAACTATAATCTAATAATATGCTCTTAGTTTTATCCTAGATGCTACTTATCAGATAGATTATTCATAATAGCTGTATGATAAGCTTGAATTATAGGAAATCAATAATACTTTTGATATTTATAACTTTTAGTGATTTGCCTTTATATTTCCTTAATAATTAATTGATAATCTTTTTTATTTATCAACGAGGTTGCTATACTTTCAGCGATTTGCTATAATTTCAAAGAATTTCATAATTAGGTTACTATTGTCAATTTTGGATCTTTCAGAAGATGTTGGTCTCAAACCCTTTATTGACAGTAGTTTCAAAAACTAATTTCTCAGGCTAATACAAAACTTTACAAAACTAATAGCTATTCCCTTAACAATTTTAGCCATGAATTTGCTCAGAAATGATCTAATTTGAGCGATCGCCAAAATTCCCTATTGACAAATTGACAATAAAATGATAACTAGGGTTTGCTGAATGTGTTCTAGTCCTAGCTCTCGGGCATTGTAATAGACAAAAAGACGACTAAAATCAACTTCTTCTCCTACACGATTCATGATATACTCATAGCCGCCTACAACTGCATTGGCTGTACAACTGTTAGAGCCAGCTTGATTTTCTACGGAAGTCATGAAGGGACGCAGATCAACCTGTGGTGGTAATTCTGCTTCTGTAAATCGCTCACTATTGTAAACTTGAGAACCGGAAATTTCTTGTTGGGAAGCACTGCAACCGCTTAAGGCTTTCCATAGACCTGTATTCCGATCTACGACATAAGATAATACAGCTTTTTTAGACATGGAATTTTATGTGGATTATCCACAGACCAGAAGGTATAAAAATTGTAAAATATCCTTTTAGCATAGATACAAGAATTTAAGAATTACTCAATTATTCTTAACGCCCCTTCTGATTAATGAAGGGGATATGGGGTTTTTACTTACATCCTAAAGATTGACGAGTATCTACACCAGTTTTAGAATTTACACCACTGGCATGAACGCAGAGTTGTTTCACCTGTAGCATATCTAAAATTGCATTGGTAAAATCAGCACCAATGATATCAACATTATCAAAAGTGGAACGCAACATCATTGCATCTGTAAAAACTGCATCACTTAAATCGGCATCTTTGAATTTTGATAGATAAGCAATTCCTTGACTAAAATCCACACCATGAAAATTTACAGTATCCAATAGAACGCCGTTAAATACAGCACCACGTAAATCAGCGGCGCTAAAATTGGTATTTTCTAATTTCACGCTTGTAAACTCAATCCCAATTAAACTTTGTCCAGAAAAGTTCTTCCCCCCGACTCCCTTGTTGGTAAGAGAATTAGTAACACTAGAAGAACTTGCTGCTTGCGCTGATAAGGGAAACACAAACAACACTAGAGCTAAAATCACACTAGCCAAGATTGAGCGATACTTCATAATTTTTGCTTAATAAATCTCAACAATTCCACTATTAATCATTAAACCGCAGGAAGGATGCAGCTTGTAATTTTCTGCTAAATTAACAGCGATCTCGTAGGATAGATAAATGTTGAGATGCGATCGCACGTAAACGTCAATATAAATAACTACCTGTGGCTAATCAAGAAAATATTACCCAATCTCTCACACGAACCCCTTTATATCAAATGGGTGTAGAACTCAAAGCCAGATTTACCAGCTTTGGGGGCTGGGAAATGCCCATACAATATACCAGTATCACCCAAGAACACCATGCCGTCAGAAATACCGCTGGAATGTTCGATATTTCTCACATGGGCAAATTTACCCTCCAAGGTAAAAACCTGATTTCCCAACTGGAGTATTTAGTTCCTTCCGATTTAAGTCGGTTACAACCTGGACAAGCACAATATACCGTATTGCTTAACCCCCAAGGCGGAATCATTGACGACATCATTATTTATTACCAAAATACAGACAGCACTGAGACGCAAAATCTAGTCATCATCGTTAACGCCTCAACTACCGACAAAGACAAAAAATGGTTATTGGCACATCTTGATCTTGATGTAGTTCAATTTCAAGACCTATCACGGGATAAAATCTTAATTGCCGTTCAAGGACCAACCGCTACTCATCATCTACAATCCCTAGTCACAACAGACTTATCACTCATTAAGGCTTTTGGGCATTTAGAAACGACCATTTTTGGCAAACACGCATTCCTCGCCCGCACAGGTTACACTGGCGAAGATGGTTTTGAAGTGATGGTGGATGCCTCCGTTGGGACAGACTTGTGGCAAAGTTTATATAATGCTGGTGTTATTCCCTGTGGACTTGGTTGTAGAGATACCCTTCGCTTAGAAGCTGCAATGGCACTTTATGGGCAAGATATTGACGATACCACCACACCGCTAGAAGCTGGCTTAGGTTGGTTGGTACATTTAGATACCAAAAGTGATTTTATTGGTAGGGAGGTTTTAATTCAGCAGCAAGCCCAAGGAATATCTCGTAAACTGGTCGGTTTGCAAACACAAGGACGCAATATTCCTCGTCATGGCTACCCCGTATTATCATCTAAACAAGTCGTAGGAGAAGTGACAAGTGGTACTCTCTCACTGACACTCGGTTATCCCATAGCCTTAGCTTACGTTCCCACCCCATTAGCCAGGCTTAAGCAGCAGCTAGATGTAGAAATTCGCGGTAAAGCTTACCCTGCGGTGGTTGTGAAACGCCCATTTTATCGCTCAAAGAATCGTGTTACTAACTAGACATCTCCAAAAAAGAATCTGAAACCCTTAACCTGTCTAGGTGAAAACCCAATTTCTGGAGATGTCTACTGATAATCTTTGAGGTTTTTGAGGAATAATGTCTTTTAAGTTACTCTTGCAACACTATTTTTTTAACGTAAAAGAGAAAGTGATATGTCTTTAGAATATCCCCAGGATTTTCGATACTTAGATTCCCATGAATATGTTCGTCTAGATGGAGAAATTGCCACTATTGGTATTACTGCGTTTGCTATAGAACAATTAGGTGATATTGTCTTTTTGGAACTGCCAGATATTGGTGATGTTATTACCAAGGGAGATACATTTGGTTCTATTGAATCCGTGAAAGCTGTTGAAGATTTGAATTCACCTGTTACTGGTACAGTTGTAGAACGCAATGAAGCTTTAATAAATGATCCAGAACAAGTACCTGAAGACCCCTATGGAGAAGGTTGGTTCTTAAAAGTTCGCATCAATGACCCTGATGAAGTGAATGAGGATACATTAACAGCAGATGAATATAGTGATCAGGTAGAGGGTGTGTAAATAAGTTCATTTAGGGACTTACAATTAAAAAAATACCCAAAAATTTCTTGTGGTGCGGGACGAATTGCCCGCTAATCATCAAGGACGGGCAGCAATACTTGTCGGTTAAGGAAATGTAGGTTGGGTTGAGCGATAGTGAAACCCAACATTACCAAGGATTTTGTTGGGTTATGGCTATGGCTCCTACGTCCCCACGCAAGCTATCGCCACACTTCGTGAACGTTCCGATTGCAACGCTAAAACCTTTAATTGCTCCCGCCAATTTTTATCATAGCGCAGGGTTAATATCTGATATCCAGCATTGTATCTCAGATTATCTCTCTCAATTTGGTCTTGCTTTTTCTGTTCAGGACTATCATGAACTGAACCATCGCAGAAAATAGCGATCGCATCTTCCTTATACACAAAATCTGGTTTACAATTGGCTTCGGTAATTAATTCCTGGGCTGTATCAGGTAGTTTATAACCCCGTTGGTAAATCTCTTGTAAAACTTCTCGTTCAAAATCGGAATTTGGGTCTGTTTGTGCGAATAGTTTTTGATATTGTTCATCTCGGAATACACCGGATATCTCTACTGTACTTGCTTGCAGATCATCGAGTAAAGGTTTAATCAAATGACGATTAATTAACGGATGATCAAATTGATTCCTGTAGGAAAGTAAGCATTCATAGCAAGCTTGCACACAACTATCCTTTGGTGTTTGAAAATGACAAATATCTAAAGCAGAATTGGCGATTTTCTGAAAAGCATCTGTTTGTTGGAGTAGCTGAGATAAAACTCCTGCACCACCTTCTGATGCTTCCCAAAATAGCAAATATTTTCCTTCTCCTAATCTTTCTGAATCCAGTTCATCTGGTTCTAACTTATAAACTGCTTGAATTGCTGTTTCTAGGATATATTGGAGAGTGTCGTTGCGCTTCTCGTGCTTGAGCTTCAGCGTTTTTGCGTTCTTCATCTGTGACATAACCAGCAGCAGAACGACTAATTATGATGTTAGCCTGATCTCTTTGTTTAACTGCACTATCATAAAGTTTACGCCAGCGATCGCATTTTCTATTGAATGTATTCAATGTATTCTCTATGGTAAATTGTAGCCAATGTACAGAATACCAAGAGGCTTTTTGTAAATCACTTTGACAGAAGGTATCTGCAAGTATTGACTGAGTAGCTTGCAGACATTCAGCTAATTTCCCAGAACTAAGTATTAATTGTTCACGTACACTATCTTTCAGGGGATAATTAGTAACATCTAAATCCAGAATTTTGTTCATGGAGTCATCTAAATAAACTCCTGTATGTGCTAACCAAATTGAATACACATGAGATTGAACTAAATCTTGGTTTGATAATTCTAACTTAGGCGGAGCAACAGCACCAGCTACCATTTGCTGTTGACGTTGGAAGAAATATTGATCATGACCGCTACCAATAGCTGCATAAGTAATAACTAATGCTTCCTGTCCACTGCGTCCAGCGCGTCCGCTACGTTGGGCATAATTTGCAGGACTGGGGGGAACATTCCGCAAATGAACCACACTCAAATCTGAAATATCTATACCTAATTCCATTGTCGGAGAACAGAATAAACTCGCTAATTCTCCTTTTCTGAATCTTTCTTCCCGTTCTTGACGTGCTTTAGTTTTAACTTGTCCTGTATGTTCTCGCCCTTCCATTGTTTGAATTTTTTGGGCATTACTTTGATAAAATTCTTGAAAGAATTTGTTAACCAGTATTTTGGCATCTTCTTGACCCTGTAAACGCTTAGATGAAAGAGGGTCGGGAGGAATTTCAGTTAATATTGTAAATTTCCATGCTAAGGAACTAATTTGTAGTTGAATACCATTTTTAGTGGTTAAAAAACCAGCATCAGCTAATGCAGCAATGAAGGTATTAATTAAAGTATTGTATTCTGTTTCTGTTAACAATTCACTGTGTAATGACCAAGCTTTAGGAGAACGTAAAAACCGTCCAATTTTACTTTTAATTGTTAATTTACCGGGGCTTTTTGTTGAGATTTTGATGTATAATTACCATCAATAATGGGTGTACGTCGGGTGTAATTCGTAGTTCGTAATATTTCCTGCGGAAACGCTGCGCGAACATAATTCGTAATTCGTAATTCGTAATTGTTATTTCCTGTGGAAATGTTGTGTGGAGGTAATTCGTAATTCGTAATTCGTGATTCGTAATTCGTGATTTGGAATTTGGAATTTGGGATTCGGAATATTTCCTTCGGAAACGCTACGCGAACGGGATTCGTGATTTGGAATTTGGAATTTGGAATTCGTAATTATTTTGTCTGATAGTGAAGCGTGACGCAAGCCATATCAGGATTTACAGGATTTATCCAGCTTGATTAACTGTTGGTTGTGGAAGAGGTTCACCTGTTGTTTGATAAGCACAATAAAGTTTTAAGCTACGCGACATAAATAGCGTCCTTTTCTACAGCATCAATAATTTGAGGTTTCAACATTTTTTTAGTGACTAAATCAACGGATAAAGACAAATTATCTTCTAAGAAGAATTTTAAGTCCATATATTTATCAAAGGTAACTTTCCCTTGAAATTCTACTAATAAGTCAATATCGCTAGTAGTTTTTGCTTCATCTCTTGCATAAGAACCAAATAAAGCCAAGGAAGTTACACCATAACTTTTAATGGTGGTTAAGTTTTTTTTGAGGAAGTTAATTAAATATTCTCTGTTCATAACTTGTAATTATTTTGTCAGAATCAGGATGTCCAAGATTTAAGGATTTACAGGATGTTGTTTATTGTTTTTGTTTTTTGTAATTTGGTATACCTCTTTTCCGAAGAAATCTATATTTATCAACACTTTTGATAGCAATATTTAATCCTAACATCTCAAAAATCTGTAGAGAAGTTAGTAATTCTTTTGCTGTTTGATATCCCTCATCTGAACGAAAACCTTGTAAAACTTCAGTCAAAATTAAATCACCAACAGCAATTTGTTCTACTCCTAACAGTGTATCTAATTTATTCGTTTCTGGTGTTTCTACACCATTAAAATAGTCTATCCATACGCTTGAATCTACAATAATCATCCATTTGTTCTCATTTCTTCTAAATTATCTTCCCATTTCAGTTTTCCTCTATAGGCTTTAATTTTTTCTTGCTGTTTTAGTATCTTTAAATGATGTATTTCTTGTTGAAAACTATTCCAGTAATTAAACTGTTCATTGGGTAGGGGTTGATTATGATATGCAGCTTTTTCACTACAACCTCTTTCAATTAGAGTCAATAAGTTATTGACAACATTGATAAAGTTATCATCATTAGGTAAGTTTTCTATCAATGTGTGATAGATTTTTTGTTCTAATTCGCTATCCATAAGCTACAATATGTACAATTTTTGTCTGAATCAGGATGTCCAGGATTTGAAGATTTACAGGATGTTATTGATAAATTATTGGTAAATATTTAATATTATAAAATACAATTATCCTCATAGTCAACTAATAATAGCAATACCTTAGCCAATTGTCCCAATATAGGTCTGAAACCCAATAAAATCCTTAGGATATCAATAGGGTTTCAGGGTTTTGACCAAGGTATTGAATTACTTATTAGCCATTAAGAATCTCCGTATTTAAAGACGCAGAGAGTATAAAAGTTTACTTTTTTTGGTTATCTTTGGATTTTTGAGGGCTAAAGCTGTAAACCATTACTATTTTCACGATATCAAAATAAGCAAGTTCACTATCTTTATTCACAATTGCTAAGGTTATTAATCCCATAACTAAGATTAGCAAAAGTTGTGATAAGCTGTTACGCAGCTAAATTTGATAACCATAATTTACTTGAACTTTGTAGTGCGGGCATCTTGCCCGCTAGAATTATACAAACTAAATGCACAACAGCTTAATATTTCACCTTTGATGCTATTGCCATTATCTGAGATGATATGACCTCCTGTAATTGAAAACCTTTGGCTAAGTGGAAAGAAACTACGGTTAATATCTCAATCTCAGGCAGATAAGTTGAACTAACTCCAAGACTCCCAAATCATGGTGATTGCTAACAAGCAAAACAGCAGAACACCAAACCGCAGAAAATAGATAAAAACATCAAAAGATAGCAAAACTTTACTGATTGAGGATGCACCGCAAACATAAAACACAACAACAGCGATCGCAAAACCGAATATAGTTAACATCAGATACTTAAATCCCTTTCCAGTCAAAATTAACAGCAGACTTTGGTTATCTTTGTCATTAGTTTTCATAGTTTTCTCCTGTTTTTTAGATAAGAGTTGAACAGAAATCTTGTCATCCTGTCTATTGCTGTTCATAAAATTGTCTACGGGATAGAAAAACCTCAATAAAATCCGGCGTGCAAATATACATCACCAGCTTGTAAACTTCCCATTTATCAAAAGCCAAATGTCCTGAGAAAATTAGATATTTAATTGTGTAAAGAATTTCATTAAGCTATCAGTATTCTTAACCTGTAAATAGCTATACTATAACGTCTGGTATTATTTTTGATTCTGCAAATGCCTACAATCTATCCAGGTATCAATAATGTAATCGTGTAATTGCTGGATTTCTAAAAGCTGTTGTGGACTTAATGTGTAACGGTGGCTAATGTGACCACTTAGTTCTACTATGGCCTCGTATTTCCCCTTTTTACTAGAGATAGTTAATTGTCCGTGTTGAGTTTCTGACAAAGTTTCAATCAGCAGAATAATTAAGTGAGCAAAGACTGATGGTAACTCTACTACATACGCCTGTTTAGATTTGGCTAAAATTTCTGGGGATTGTTCTCCTATCTTCAAAATACCTTTGATAGCGTTAGAACTCCTAATAAAGTCTGCCAGTCTTAAAGAATTCTTCATATTAGTTGCCCCCTAATATTGGCTATTTGACTTAAGACTTATCTGTATACCTCACATAGAGGTATTTATATATAAGATAATCACACATACAGTAAAAAAGCAAGGTATTTATAAAATTTTTCTAGAAAATTCTGACTATGTAAATTTATGTATACTTTTTTGAGACAATTTATCTCACATAAATATAAAGAAGTTATATTAAGGAGTAGTGTTAAAATCTTTAAATAGAATTCCTAAACCTTACAGGAGTCAGTAACCCAGTGATAAGGGTACTGGGCTTGCAATGGTAATCAAGCAAGCCGTATTGACCAGACTACTTCCCTCCCATTCTCCTTCACCCGTCATTTTTGAATTGACAGACCACTAGTACCGCAAGGCGGAAGTCAAAATCAAGACAGCATAGGCTTTTGGAGAATTTAGAATGGTTGGTTTATTTACGCCGTTTTGTACTAGTTCCTGACGGGTGAGCCATCCCTCTCAGGTCTAAAGACACTGTGAGATTCCCAGTTACCGCCATGTCTTATCAATATAGGACTCCTAAATGATTCCTGATAGCTTGCGTAGCGTAGCCATAAAATATCAAGTAGTGTAGGGTGGACAAACTTAAAAACTGTTACATAACAGTCTTTTTAGAGTTAATATTCATGCTATAAAAAAAATCTCACATACTAATAACTAATATATATGGAGCTTAGATAATATGAAGATTGTAGATAATATACCTCAGATTCCTGATGATTTCATTATAAAAGTGGCTAACAAACACAATGTTAGCAAAACCGAGCTAGAGGCATTACTTTTAGCATTAAAAAATTACCCTGGTGCAGAAATTGCCCAGAAACTCAATATTTCTCAACCGGCGGTGAGAAAAAGATTAGGAGAAAGTTATCGTAAATTAGGTATAGAAGGGAGTGGTAATAAAAAAATTTATAACTTGAAACAGAAATTGTTTACTCAGTATCAAAGTACTCAAGAAAATGTCCTTACCTCAACAGAAGATTGGGGTGAAGCCGTTGATGTAGAAGGTTTTCGGGGTCGAAATGAAGAAATTTTAGAGTTAGAAGAATGGATAGTTGGTAATGATACCATGCGGTGTCGTTTAGTGGCAGTGCTAGGAATGGGTGGAATTGGTAAGACTGTGATAGCAGCTAAAGTTGCCAAACAAGTTCAGCCAAATTTTGATTATTTGATTTGGCGATCGCTCCGCAATGCACCATCATTAGAAGAAATCCTAAGTCAACTTTTAGGATTTTTACCCTCTAATCATACTGAAAATTTCTTAGCAATTAGTGAAAACAATAAAATACTTTTACTAATTGATATTTTAAGAAAACATAAATGCCTAATTATTTTAGATAATGTGGAATCGGTGCTACGTAGTAGTGAAGGCAAAACTCAGGGATGGGCTGGTGAATATGAACCAGGGTATGAAAACTATGGCTACTTTTTTAAAAAGATAGCAGAAGCATCACATGATAGTTGTTTATTAATCACTAGTCGTGAAAAGCCAAAAGAAGTAGCTGCACTAGAAGGTAAAAATCTGCCTGTAAAAGTGTTACAGTTAAATAGTCTCAAATTAGCAGAAGCCAGAGAAATTTTGCTAGATAAAGGTTGCACTTGTGATGATGAACAACTACAAGAATTAGTCAACAGATATTCTGGTAATCCTTTAGCTTTAAAAATAGTTGCCACTACAGTTTATGATTTATTCAGCAATAACATTGCGGAATTCCTAAAAGAAATGAAGGAAGCAAGTGCTGCCTATGGAGATATTCGCACGCTTTTAGATACACAGTTTAACCGTCTATCAGAATTAGAACAACACGTAATGTATCGTCTAGCATTACGTCGTGAATATATCTCATTGACAGACATAAAAAGCGATGTAAAAAATAATGTAAAAACACCAGATGCAGAATCTAAAATACTAGAAATTATTGAATCATTGTTACGGCGATCGCTAATTGAAAAAGAAACAAATAGTAGCAGATTTGGGCAGCAGTCTGTGGTGATGGAATATATTAATGACCGCTACATTGAACAGGCAACTTATGACATTTCTGACATTAATGAAAAAAAAAACTGGAGTTTATTAATGCCCACCCCTTAATCCAGGCAAGATCACTTGATTATATCCGGCAAATACAAGAACGACTGATACTAGAACCAGTTAAGCAAAGACTTATTAAAGCTTTTGGTACAGCCACACAACTAGAATCTCATTTACGGCAATTGATCAGGAATTTACAGCGGAAATCACCGCCAACTCAAGGTTATGCAGTTGGCAACTTAATTAATCTACTACGACAACTTCAGATATATAAATCCCAAAGTAATTCCCAAATTGATTTAAGTGGACGCGATTTTTCCGGTTTGACCATCTGGCAAGCTTATCTCAAAGATGTGGACTTAAAAAACACCAGCTTTGCCAATGCTGATTTAACTGGTTCTGTATTCAAGGAAACAATGTCTAGTATTGTTTCTGTGAAATTTAGTCCTGATGGTAAAAAATTTGCTACAGGTTTAATGAGTGGAGAAATCAGATTATGGCGTACTTCTGATACTAAACAACTTCGCATTTATAAAGATCATACTACTTGGGTTTGGACGTTAGCCTTTAGTCCAGATAATAAAACCATCGCTAGTGGTAGTGCGGACCATACCATTAAACTCTGGAATGTAGAAACAGGTAAATGTCTAAATACCCTGAAAGAACATACCAATAAAGTTTATTCAGTAGCATTTAATCCCGATGGTTCTCTTTTAGCTAGTGCTGGTGAAGACAAAACTATTAAACTTTGGAATGTAGAAACAGGAGTTTGTCAGCAAACACTATCTGATCATAATGACTTGGTGTTGTCTGTCACTTTTCAAGCATCTACAACTTGTAACATTACTCCTTTACTGGCCAGTGGCAGTGCTGACAGCACAATTAAGCTGTGGGATATTAATACAGGTAAATGCCTAAAAACGTTAAATGATCATAATAGCGATGTTCACTCTGTAGCTTTTAGTCCTGATGGACAAACATTAGCTAGTGGTAGTGCCGACCAAACCCTGAGACTGTGGGATGTAACCACAGGTCAATGTAGACAAACATTAGAGGGACATAGTAAAAAAGTTTATTCTGTCAGATTCAGTCCTAATGGACAGATCTTAGCTAGTTCCGGTGAAGACAGAACCATTAAACTCTGGGATATGCCACAGGGGGAATGCCTCAAAACCTTACAAGGTCATTCTAGCCAAGTGTGGGCGATCGCCTTTAGTCCTGATGGTGACACTTTAATCAGTTGTAGTGATGACCAAACAGCTAGGTTATGGAACGTAAAAACAGGTGGTTGTTTGAATACCTTACAAGGGTATACCCGTGATGTATATTCAGTAGTATTTAGTCCCAATAGTCAGATTTTGGCTAGTGGACGGGATGACTCTAACATTGGCTTATGGAATTTACAAACCCAAAAATGCCACATTTTGAGGGAACATCAAGGACGAATTCGCTCAGTCGCTTTTCATCCCCAAGGACAAATACTGGCAAGTGGTAGTGCTGACAATACCATCAAACTTTGGGATATCGCAAATATTGATCAAAGCCAATGTATTCAAACTCTCAGAGGACACGATAACTGGGTGTGGACAGTTGCATTTAGTCCCGATGGAAAAACTCTAGTCAGTAGTAGCGAAGACCACAGTATTCGCATCTGGGACACATTTAGCGGTGAATGTCTCAAAAAAATTGATGCCCATAGTAATTGGGTGTGGACAGTAGCATTTCATCCCCAAGGACAAATACTGGCAAGTGGTAGTGCTGACAATACCATCAAACTTTGGGATGTCACAACTGGAGAATGTTTGCAAACTTTTACAGACCATCAAGACATGATTTGGTCACTAGCATTTAGTCCCAATGGGGAGTTTTTAGCCAGTGGTAGCGAAGACCAAACCGTGAAATTGTGGGATCTTCATACAAATAAATGTACTCAAACATTAGAGCATGATAAACAAGTCTACTCAGTGGCATTTAGTCCCAATGGGCAGACTCTAGCCAGTGCTGGCGCTAATACTACAGTGATACTATGGCAAGTTAGTACAGGTAATTGTGTAGAAGTTCTCACACTAGGACATACAGAAGCGATTCGTTCTCTAGCTTTTAGTGCTGATGGTAATTTATTAGCTAGTGGTAGCGAAGATGAGAATATTCAGTTGTGGGATATGCAAACTTGTAGTAGATTGCAATCTCTTAAATCTGAACGTTTGTATGCAGGTATGAATATTAACCATACTACAGGCTTGACCGATGCAGAAAAAGCTTCTTTAAAAATGTTGGGTGCTATTGATTAAAGTCTGAGTTTTCAGACAGTCGGTTTTTCAAGAATTGATACATTCATAATCAAATTTGGTTTCTGAAATCATTCTGAGGATATAGGACTAAATCTCCACTAATTCATTCTGACTCCTGGCTACTCTTTCTTCAAAAATAGGCATTTTGGCATCAAATATATCAATGAATATGCTAGGTTTTAAAATGAGTTATGATCAATAAACGAAAGTGAAAATTGTACTGATTGGCGAATTTATTAAACACAGAAGTTTCAACGGAGCTAATAAAGCCTTACCTGTTTTAGCTTCCAGTTTATTTAATGCTGGATTTAGTCAAGTTTTACAACTAGATTTAGAACGTCCTGATTTGACTATTGATGATGTTTTAAATGAAGTTAAAAATGCTGATTTAATTATCTTTGCTGGTTGTCTAACAACCCAATGGGCAGAAATTGATGATCATAGTAGAAAAATTTTTAGAGAGCTTCAGAAATATCAACGGGAAACAGTACCAATTTTAGTTGGTGGTTATGCAACTAAAAGTGTTGAAGATATTGCCCGTATTACACCTTGGATTACAGCCTTTTGTGATGGTGAGGGAGAAGAATCAATTATAGAAATTGCTCATGCAGTAGCCAGAGGTACTTTCTATGAAGATATGAAAAATCTACCAGGATTATGTTTTATGAATCAAGATGGTAAATTTTACCGCGTTACACCTAATTCTTTTTATGATACAAGTATTGTTTTTCATCGTGCTATTACAACAAGAGTTAATAAGTTTGATGATATTGACCAAAATTTTGGTTTAATTCACATACCACAAGTCCATGATATGGATATTTTTAAATCTCTAGCTGGAAGACAATTAAAAACAGCCCAAATCTTTACTCAGCGAGGATGCCCTTGGGGATGTCATTTCTGCAATAAAAGTAATGAAAGTAATCATGTTGTGAGATTAAGTGCGGAATCTTTGCGTAGACAATTACGGCAATTAAAACAACATGGTTATGAAGCAGTTTATCTCGATGTTGATACTTTTACAGTTCATGACCAGGATGCCAAAAGAGAAGCAGAGATTCTTAAAGAAGAGGGATTTACTTGGGGTTCAAATACTAGAATTGATAAAATTAACTATGATCAAATGCGTTATTTAGTAGAAAAAAACTGTGTATATATGTTTTTCGGAGTTGAACATACATTACCAGAAGTATCATTAGCTAGTCACAAGTTTAATGGGTCTATTGCTAGTCAAATTAAGCAAGCTTTTGATTATCAAACTAAGGTTATCAGAGTTTTTGAAGATACGAATAAAGCTGGATTACCCAGTAGTTATTTTTTGATTTTAGGATTACCAAAAGCTAAATTAAACGCTAGTAAAACTGATATTATTGATTATGAGCCAACAACTTTGGCTGATGATATGGAAGCAATTCGTTTTGGTATTGAAAATTGTCATCCAGATTTTTTAAATTTCAATGTGCTGCGATTTATGCCTGGGAGTGTAGCTGCTGATACGATTGGCAATTGCAACTATTCCTGTGTACGCCCGTCAAAAAAACAGCCAATTACTGCCGGGTATTTTCTACCACGAACCGTCCAGCATTATGGCTATCCCCTATCCCAAGAACATGGTGTTTACCGATTGTGTGAATCAGTTAGTAGATATCAACCTATTTCAACTGCCCTGAATCCTCAACGGGTTTATGATACTATCTACTATGCTATGCAGTTGATTAATAATAAGATTGATGCAGGTGGTAAAGCTACAAAGTTGTTTATTGATAGAGACTTACTAGCTTTAGGTTTAGTCAGTCAGGATGAACAGGGAAAATATGCGATCGCTCCTTTAGAATATTTTGCTAACATATGATTTTTTTAATTGGCAGTCCCTAAAGCTATCACAGCATTTTGTCCACCGAAACCAAAGCTAAAACATAGGACTTGCTGAATTTTACTTTCCTGTGCTGAGGTGATGAAGTTTAAATTAAATTCTGGTTGCCGAAGTCCTGCAGAGGGGGGTAAAATTTGCTGTTGCAATGCCATGAGTGAAAAGGCTACACCTAAAGCTCCTGATGCTCCTAATGTATGCCCTGTGCTACCCTTGGTGGAACTAATCGCTAATTTTGGTGAAAATAAGTGTTGAATAATTTTACTTTCTATCCGGTCATTTAACTGGGTGGCTGTACCATGAGTGTGAATATAGTCTATGTCTGTGGGTGAAATATGACTACGTTCTAAACATTGCTTAATGGCTATGATGGCACTTTTACCTAATGGTTCTGGTGAGTTTCCATGATATGCGTCTGCTGTCAAGCCAAAACCTAATATTTCTCCATAAATTTTAGCTTGTCGTTGAGCTGCTAACTCCGCAGATTCAAGAATCAAAATAGCACCACCTTCACCTAGTACCAAGCCTTCTCGCTGTAAGTCAAAGGGATAAGCACCTGTTTTGGCTAAAGCCCCCATTTGCCTAAATCCGGCAATTGTTAGGGGGGTTATGGGTGCTTCTATTGCCCCTGTAATTACTCGTTGGTATTGCCCGGTTTTAATTAACATTGTAGCCTGAGCGATCGCCCAAATTCCCGTTGCACAAGCAGCCATTGGCGCTAAAACTGCTGCTGTTGAGCCTATTTTTCGGGCTATAGCGATCGCATTCATTTGTGGTAGAGTATTTAACCAATTGTCTAAGTTTGATTCTGCCTCTTCCTGGTACATCTGTCGTGCCATTATCTCCCAAGATGCTTGATAACTCCGACTAGAACCGATGACTACAGCACAATCAAACAAAGGTGCTACCAATTCGGCATCTTGTAGGGCTGAATTAACAACTATTTCCGCAAGTGTATTTAATAAAGAGGGTTTTTCAGCAATTAATCCCAGGGGAATGATTCCCAATTCTGGAAATATTTGATGTAATTTAATTCCCGTTTTTCCTAATAATAGATTTTGCCAACTATCTTCTAAGCTTTCACCTAAAGCAGAAACTAGACCAATCCCAGTCACAACAACTTTAACCAATTTTAGATTTTATATAATAACTGAGGAGTCAGGAGGTAGGGGCGCAGGGCCTGCGCCCTTTCTCAGGAGTCAGAAGTCAGAAGTGAGAATATTTATAAAATCACAAATCAACAACTGACTACTGACAACTGACTACTGAGCAGGTTTCAAATTTTCCGCACCTTTCGTGACTTTAGCAGACTCAATGCGATCGCCTTGCTGGATTTTGTTAACTACCTCAAAACCTTTGGTAACATTACCAAACACGGCATAGTTACCATCCAAGAACGATAAATCTGCTAAAGCAAAGTAAAATTGAGAAGAAGCAGAATCCGGGGATTGTGATCTAGCCATAGCGATCGCTCCTTGCTTGTGCTGTAACACAGGCTTCTCAGTAATAGTCTGACTGTAAATAGGATCTTTCGCGCCTTTTGGTTTAATTTCTAAGGGTATCCGTCGCTCACTTCCAGTTTGAGGATCAATATAGCCACCGGTTCCCAATCTACTTTCGGGAAATTTCGGGTCTTTACCTTGTGGATCTCCACCTTGAACTACAAAAGGCTGAGGTTCGCGCACAACACGATGGAATACTAAACCGTCATAAACACCTTTTTGGACCAAATCCACAAAATTACCGCCAGTAATTGGTGCATTTGTCCCATCTATTTCCATCTCAATTCCTGTGGGATTAACTACTTCTCCACGCTTCACCGTCATCACCACCGTAGCCTTACCTTCAAGACGTGGCAACCCTTTGATTCCAGGAACACTCTCACTAATAGTTTCTGATACTGTTTTTGCACTAGTAGTCGTGTCTAAGGTAGCTGTTGCAGTTGGGGATGCACTAGACGATGTTGTATTACCCGCACATCCTCCCAAAGTTAAAGCGCCAATCATCAATAGAACTACAAAAAATTGTGGAAATTTAAACCGCATTGTTAGTAACTGCATTAATCAAAATATCTTAATTTGTTCTTGCCCATTCCTGAAGTTTGGATTTTAAATTGTGAAAATAACTTGACCTCAGATCCCCGAATTCTCTAAGAATCCGGGGATCTGATTCTTATTGTTCACCAATCCAAAATCCAAAACTCCTAGAGTCCTTCTAAAGATACTCCTAAAAAACGAGCTAATTCCGCACCTTGGGTTTCTAAATCTGCCAAAGATAAGGGTTGACCTACTCGTGTCAGGGGAATATCCCGTCTACCCTTAACCCGAAGATATAAAGCGCGTTGAGGATTCAGACCTTCCTTAATCACAATCTTGACAGATTGTACATCTGAAATCCTGCCGTCAATTTGGATTTGACGATTTTTCCCTGGAAACCCCCAGCGAAAGATTTTTAATGTCCCAGTTTCCCGATTGAACTCATTATAACCACCACCTAAATCCCATAAAACTACAAGCCACAGATATGCAGCTAATAGCAAGCCAGCAGCACCATAGAGTCCCATCACTAATCCTTGAGGGACAAATATGAGTTGTGTTGCATCAGTAACTATGAGTAAATTAACTTTGAGATAACTAGAAACACTAGCTAAGAAAAAACCACTGGCTCCCATAGTCACAATACTTGCCCACCAGTAGTTACTAAACCGACGTGAACCAAGAACCTTTTGAGAGAGGAGGTTCTCGCTTTTATTAATTGTTGTTGATACGGTCATTAAACTACCTTGGACTATCTTTCTCAAGTCTGCCACTGAAGCAGTCTGGATTGCAAGTTATCGAAGAGATGACGATGAATTGCAGGATTTCAGGGCGCAGTCCATGGAGAGAATTTAGGGCGCAGGCCCTGCGCCCCTACGAAGATTTATGAGAAAATCTGTGTCAAATTGTTAAAATTCTGATATTGATAGAAAATATTTAACTTCCTGTTCTGTATCCAGCCCAAATTCTGACTAATGTGATAAGTTAAGAATCATTACGTTACCAAAACCTAGATTGCTGGTTAACGGTAGCCGATCATGTCATAATTTATGAGAAATGATCACTTTGTCAAGCAATCAGTTCTCACAATCCTAGCGTCTGTAAAGCTGCTAGGATTGAAGAAAAACGTTGAATTCCTCACGGCAGATGATATAAATCAGTAAATTCGCTGAAACACTGCTGAAAAAACGTGGCAATTTTAGTAAAAACGAGGATTTTAGTAAATGACCATCGCAGTTGGACGCGCCCCCAGTAGAGGGTGGTTTGACGTATTAGACGACTGGCTAAAGCGCGATCGCTTCGTATTCGTAGGTTGGTCAGGAATATTATTATTCCCCTGTGCCTTCCTCGCATTAGGCGGTTGG
>NZ_JAQMSE010000147.1:0-21686 GCF_028330045.1 Aphanizomenon sp. CS-733/32 | reverse complement strand
CCTGCGCAATTCCCACTGACTCGAAACCTCACCAGGATCAATACCAGCATGATTCCCATAAATTCGGATGAATATCCCCAAATTGCCAACAACTCAATCAACAGTCATGAAAACCGCCCTGACAAGCCAGAAGAAGCTTGTGGTGTGTTTGGCATTTACGCCCCAGAACAAGACGTTGCTAAATTGACCTACTTTGGATTGTATGCTCTCCAGCATCGGGGTCAAGAATCTGCTGGGATTGCTACCTTTGATGGTCCCCACGTTCACCAGCACAAAGATATGGGATTGGTGTCTCAAGTCTTCAATGAAACCATCTTAGATCAATTACCCGGAAATCTGGCAGTTGGTCATAATCGCTATTCCACCACCGGTTCTAGTCGCAAAGTTAACGCCCAACCCGCTGTGGTGGAAACTCGCTTGGGTTTACTGGCACTAGCACATAATGGTAATTTAGTCAATACCGTAAAACTGCGGGAAGAGTTACTCAAAGATAAGTTTAACTTAGTAACAACAACTGACTCAGAAATGATTGCTTATGCGATCGCTCAAGAAGTCAACGCCGGTGCAGACTGGGTAACAGGAGCTATGAGCGCCTTTCATCGTTGCGAAGGCGCATTTAGCCTGACTATTGGCACACCAGAAGGGATCATGGGAGTCCGTGATCCTAATGGCATTCGTCCCTTGGTAATTGGCACATTAGACAGTCAACCTCTACGGTACGTTCTCGCTTCCGAAACCTGCGGTTTAGATATCATCGGTGCAGAATATCTGCGTGATGTCCAACCAGGGGAATTAATTTGGATCACTGAAACCGGCTTAGAATCATTTCAATGGCATCAAAAATCAGAACGCAAACTTTGTATCTTTGAAATGATCTACTTTGCCCGTCCTGATAGTCTTATGCACGACGAAACCTTATACAGTTATCGAATGCGGTTAGGACGGAAAATGGCCGCCGAATCCCCCATAGAAGCCGATTTAGTCTTCGGTGTCCCTGATTCCGGTATCCCTGCCGCCATTGGCTTTTCCCAAGCCTCTGGTATAGCTTACGGTGAGGGATTGATTAAAAATCGCTACGTCGGCCGCACCTTTATTCAGCCTACCCAAGCCATGCGCGAGTCAGGGATTAAAATGAAACTTAACCCCCTCAAAGATGTCTTATTTGGTAAGCGAGTTGTAATTATTGATGATTCCATTGTCCGGGGAACTACTAGCCGCAAACTCGTACAAGCCTTGCGTGATGCCGGTGTAGCCGAAGTCCACATGAGAATTTCTTCTCCCCCTGTCACCCATCCTTGTTTCTATGGTATTGATACTGATACCCAAGATCAATTAATTGCGGCGACAAAATCAGTCGAAGAAATAGCCAAGCAATTACAAGTTGATAGTCTCGCTTATTTAAGTTGGGAAGGAATGTTAGAAACCACCAGAGAAGATACTAATAGTTTTTGTTCAGCTTGTTTTACTGGTGATTATCCTGTGGCTATTCCTGAAAAAATGAAGCGTTCTAAGTTGATTTTGGAAAAAGCTGTAGTTTAGATAATTCTATCATCTTGTGCGGTGGGCATCTTGCCTGCCTTAATATGCAATTGTCACAAATCAGGATACCCAGAATTCGAGGATTTACAGGATTTTTATTTGATGAACTAAGTAGGTGGGCGTTAAAAATTGTCGTTGGGGTAAGGCAGGGAGCAGGGGGAAAGAGGGTTTCAGCCCTATTTACTTTCCTTCACATACCTTTAAATTTTTCCGTTTACCTACTTATCACATCTTTTAAAAATCAGTTACATCATCATTTATATAACATCCAAAAATTCTCATATCCTCAAAATCAAACTCCAGAAAAAATCCTCATTCAAACAAACTTTTTCCCTAGAAAACACTTGACAGAATATCAATATTGACATATCATATGTAGTTCTTTGTATAAATTATCGGGTAAAGTGACGACATTAAGATTATTCATTGGTGAAACTCCCAAAGACTTTTATAGACTATAATAACACAGGTATATTATTAAAGATTTTGGCGATACAATAGATTTACACAATTATGGTGAAGACTATTATGGTAAATTACCACTTGCGTGAATGTCTGCCATCTTCCACCGAACTTCTTGACTCTGATGATACCCCAGTGGATAACGAACTACAAAACCTGATTCCCAATTTATTAGAAGCGATTTTAGCTTTATTTTGGAATAACCGTAATGATTGGTTTTTTGGTGTGGATATGGGTATTTACTCCGCACCAAGTCAACCAGCATTAGTTCCCGATGGATTTTTGAGTTTGGGAGTAGAACGCTTTATTGGAGAAGAAGGACGATTAAGTTATGTATTGTGGGAAGAAGATAATATTCCGCCTATTTTCGCTTTAGAAGTAGTTTCTAAAACTTACAATGGTGAGTATGAAAAAAAGAAAATTGATTATGCGAAATTAGGGATTTTATATTATGCAATTTATGTACCTACTCGTCAATATCGCCGCAAACGTCAACCTTTAGAAATTTATAAATTAGAAAATGGTGAATATGTTCTTCAGCCTAATAGCACATTATGGATGCCAGAATTAGGTTTAGCATTAGGAAGAGAACGGGGTACATATTTAGGACGAACGCGAGAATGGTTATATTGGTATGATCAACAAGGACAAAGATTACCAACTCCAGAAGAGTTTGCACAACAAGAAAGATTAAAAGCCGAAAGACTAGCCCAAAAATTACGAGATTTAGGAATTAATCCAGAAGACATTTAGAAACTTCAAAATTTTCAGTTTTTTCTGTTGATTACAAAGATCCCCGATTTTTTGGTAAAGTCTGGGATCTAAATTATTTCTCGTTATTTTGCCTAATCTAAGTTTTCCTTGTCTGAATGATCATCTTTATCAGGTTTTTTCATCCCCTCCTGGAAATTCTTGAGACTTTTTCCTAAGACTCCTCCCAATTCAGGAATTTTCTTCGGTCCGAAAATCAAAATTGCAACTATGGTAATTATCACTATTTCCGGCCATCCTAATCCAAACATGATGATTTTCCTTTTTGACTCAATGTAATTAACTAGAGAATTTATTCCGTCCTAATTGGCATATCTAACCACTGACTCAATTCTCTCGCTAACCATTCTAATTCTGCTTCGGATTTAATAGTAAATTTATTAACACCAAACTCAAATTTTTCTACCCCTGCCCAAATTACCAATTTTGCAGGTACTTGAGTTTTATCTCCATCTGAGTCTTTAGTAAAATATTGGGGTGTATAAACAAGTTTATTAATACTTTTCCTAGAAGCTGAACGACGACGAGGAATTTTCCATTTCCCTAACTGGTGATTAAAAGAAATTTGTTGCTGATCTATATGGATGCTGACACCGCCAAACAAGCCGTATACTATATCGTAAATCAGCGAAAAACCTACGCCCCAAAAAGGTAGAGAGAACAAAGCAAAGGGTATATTAGCGGGAAAAGGTGCAGAAAGAGCGCCAATAGTCCAAACTAAGATAAATGAATTCCAAAATGTAGCGAAAAACCCTATAAACACCATTGAGGATTGAAAGCCCACAGGAGGAATAATAATGTCTAAAGCATCTTCATTTTTTGTAAGTTTAACTTTACTACCTGCTGGTTTATCTTGCTGCTGTTGTTTGGAAATCCAATTATTTTGATCCCAATACCAATCACCTCGTTTAGATTCTAATGGCATAATTGCTTCTGAAAAATTATTTTGCAACCTGGATAAAGCTTGACGCGCAGAACTAAATCGTTTTTCTAAAATAGGTTCTGTCATCAACTCTAACCAGTTAGCAAAACTAGGACTAAGATTAGCAACTTGCTGAAATTGAATGTGAAAATCCTTTTGGGGTAAATCCGCTGGGTGAGTTCCTGTCACTAAATAAATTATTGTGCATCCTAAACTATAAAGGTCAGAAGCGGGAACAGTCCGCCCTCCAAACTGTTCCTGTGGCATATAACCATAAGTCCCGACAATGGTTCTTGTCCCTGCTTCTGCTGCTAGGACGGTTTGGACTGAACCAAAATCTACTAAATAAACTGTGCCAATACTATTGCCCGATCGCTCTCCTAATAAAATATTGCTAGGCTTAAGATCACGATGGATAACTGGTGGATTTAAATCATGTAAATATATAAGAATCTCTAAAACTGATGAAGCGACTTCTTTAATTTCAATCTCTGTAAATTTCCTCCCAGTTTGTAAATATTGTTCTAGAGTTTGGGCGGGGATATAAGTTTGGACAAGGGCAAATCCTTGATCTTTAGAGGAATTTACTTCAAAATAGTCTAAGTAAGCAGGAATCTGAGAATGTGATAAAGACTTTAAGGTTTGGGCTTCTCTCTCAAATAATTTGAGATCATCCCATTCAAAATCACTACTAAAGGCAAGTAACTTGACAATTACCGATTTTCCAGTTACTAAATCAGTAGCGAGGAAAGTTCTTCTGCCGGCTTTTTTGCCTAGCTGTTGTTGAACTGCGTAGCGATTAGCTAATATTTCCCTGTTCATCATTGTAGTTTCCTGATGTCACTTGTCAGTATCAATACAAATTTATCGTCCCTATTTCCAGTTGTTAAATTTTAATTGTTAATTTTTAATTGCTTATGCCTTCCCCACTTTGGCCTTATATTACTCCAGGTATCCCCGATGAATTATTTGAGAATTTACCAGGTATTCCGCTAAGTCAGCGAGAATTAAGATTGTTATTGATTTCCCAATTACGACTACAAGCTGATTCGGTATTGTGGGATATTGGCGCAGGAACAGGTACAATTCCTATAGAGGTAGGTTTATTGTGTCCCCAAGGACGGGTAATTGCTATCGAAAGGGACGAGGATGTGGCTAACCTAATTAAACGCAACTGCGATCGCTTTCAAGTCAAAAACGTTGAAGTCATTGAAGGTAGCGCCCCAGAATGCTTAGACCAAATCAAGTTAGCACCTGATCGCATCTGCATTGAGGGAGGAAAAGCCATACAGGAAATTGTCCAAGCTGCATGGCAGTATTTACCAATGTCTGGGCGAGTGGTCGCCACTGCTGCTAACCTAGAAAATCTGTATACTATTTCTCAAAGCTTTTCTCAGTTAAGAGTTAGGAATATTGAAGTTGTCCAGTCAGCGGTAAATCGCTTAGAAACACGAGGCTATTCTCAAACCTTTGTCGCAGCCGATCCTATTTTCATTCTCAGTGGTGAAAAACTAGATTAAATTCGTTCGGTTTTCGGTTTTGGGTGGAATCCAAAATCCAAAATCTAAAATCCCAAATATTATCCTATGCCCTGGTCTCGAATTATTAGTGGAATTATTGCGATTATCATGGCGCTATCTGCAACCCTATTGGGGGGTTGGTATTTTACGATAGCGATCGCCCTTGTCGTATTTTTAGGTCAACAAGAATATTTTAATTTAGTCCGCTCTAGAGGGATCACACCCGCAGTCAAAACAACCATGTTTGTCAGTCAGGTATTATTGGCAATTTCTACCCTTGATAGTAGTTTGGCTGATGCCATTATGCCAATAGCCGGCACACTTATTTGTTTTTATCTGCTATTTCAACCCAAATTAGCCACCATTGCCGATATTTCCGCCTCTATCATGGGCTTATTTTATGTCGGTTACTTACCAAGTTACTGGGTACGCTTACGAGGAGTTGGTCACACTATTACCAGCAACCTGCCTTTAAGCGGTTATTGGCCATCCAACTGGCAAGATATTGGACAAGGCAATTTTATCTCCTTGCCAACGGGCTTAACAGCAACTACCCTCGCATTTTTATGTATTTGGGCTGCTGATATTGGCGCTTATATTATTGGTAAATTCTTTGGCAAAACTCGGTTATCAAATATTAGTCCCAAAAAAACCGTAGAAGGTGCAGTCTTCGGAGTAATTGCTAGTTTAACTGTGGCCATTATCGGCGCTTACTTTCTTCATTTTCCCAACTGGATTGTCACCGGTGCTATGTTAGGTCTAATTATTGGTATTGCTAGTTTATTAGGTGACTTGACAGAATCTTTGCTCAAACGTGATGCTGGTGTCAAGGATTCAGGACAATTGATCCCTGGTCATGGAGGGATTTTAGATCGGACTGATAGCTATATTTTTACTGCTCCTCTAGTGTATTATTTTATCACATTGCTTTTACCTTTATTAGAAAAAACGCTGTAATAGTACCTAAGGGAAGATATCGTCTCCAATTGCCCATATCACCCACAATAGCTAGATAATTTCCGCCAAATTTAGGGAATATTGAACTTTGATTTTTTAATAATTATGGGTTAAGATTAATACGTCCATAGCAACTAAGTTGTCCTGGTATCAGAGAAATTTTGGCAATATCAACATCTGTTCCCAGATTTATAATATAAGGAGCATTCCTGTCCCAAAGCACCCCCTGATCAGTCTTGACCTGAACTTGCGTTAATTGCAGTTCTTGACCATTGAGTAGTTCTAGCCCTAAATAAATATTGAAAAATGCCCCTTCCATCTCAGAGGCGGGGATACCATTCAGAATCAATACCTGATTGTCAAGGGTGATTTCTCGCCAAGAGATGTCCTGGGAATTTAGGCGATATTCTGCTAATAGTGGAAACAGTAAATCATTTATAGCCGTCAATAATAATGGAGATGACAGAGAATTATTAAGATCATGTTCAGTGATTATTAGCTTACCAACTACAGGTACTATTGCTGATAATTGTAAAGGTTGTCCTTTCAAAATTGCAGCCACATTCAGTTGGATCTTTTCTGCCTGAAGTTCAATTTGTGTAACATGAAGACCTTGATACACTCCATGACTAGCAGAAATTGATAGTCCAGGAATACAGCCAGACAGCAATTGGCGATCGCTTGCTGTAATCTGTACCTCTAAATGAGATACTTGATTTAACTGGCTTCTTAACCAAAGCTTAATCGCTGATGTTAAAACTTTTGTAATAATCCTGACTTTGCTGTTATTTGTGTTTGGGGAACTTGGTTCTGTCATTTTTCGACGGTTATATCAATGTAAATATGCTCAAAACTTGAGTATTTTAAACAAACCTTAACTTTAACATGGAAGTTTGTTAACAACAAAATGCAAACATTAGCAGTATAAAAATATTCAGCGAAAAAATCACAATTTAAACATGGAGGCCCGGTTACAAAAAATTCTCGCTCAATGGGGTATCGCCTCACGACGTGAAGCTGAAGAAATGATTAGGCAATCACGAGTATGTGTAAATGGGGTATTAGCACATTTAGGACAAAAAGTCAATCCTCACCAAGATAAAATCTCTATAGATGGTCAACCTGTACTGAGAGAACAGCGTCCATCCAAAATGTATTTATTACTGCATAAACCAGCAGGAATTGTCTCCACTTGCCATGATCCCCAAGGAAGACCAACGGTTTTGGATCTTCTCCCCTCAGAATTAAGAACCGGATGGGGTATTCACCCGGTTGGCCGTTTAGATGTAGACTCGACAGGAGCATTGATTTTAACCAATGATGGAGAATTGACCTATGGACTTACCCATCCTAGTCATAGTATTTCCAAGACCTACCGTGTTGTAGTTCAAGGACATCCTCCAGCCAAAGTTCTCGAAAATTGGAGTCAGGGCATAGTTCTGGAAGGAAGAATCACAAGACCTGCTCAGGTGCGTTTGATTGAAAATTATATTGCTCAAAGCTGTTTAGAGATAGTTTTACAGGAAGGAAGAAACCGGCAAATTCGTCGTATAGCCGAACAGTTGGGATATCCAGTTATTAAGCTACATCGCACGGCCATCGGTTCAATTCAATTAAAAACATCAACAACAGCATTCTTGCCATCTGGTAAATACCGTCATCTGAGTCAGGATGAAATTAGTTTTTTAAATAAGCAGATAATTCGCACACCTATTAAGACAAAGCCGAGTTAAGGAGTAAAAGAAAAACATGAAATGGTTCAGAAAGAAGGGTGAAAAGTCAGTCAAACCTTCTATCAAGGAACATCAAGCCGAAAAGTTAGGGCAACTTGGCTCTCAACTAGCTTCCCTACGGCAGGAACAGGGTTTAACTCTAGATGAGTTAGTCGTATTCACGAGAATTCCTCGACGACTTTTACAAGCCATCGAAAAAGGTAGTTTAAGCGACTTACCAGAACCCATCTATATTCAAGGCCTAATTAGACAGTTTGCAGACGCTTTAGGACTTCAGGGTAGGGAATTTGCCGGTCATTTCCCCATTGGTTCTCAATCAGTAAGTGTTCAATCCAATTGGAAAGTACAAGCTGTTCCTCAATTACGTCCTGTTCATCTTTATCTGCTGTATATTGGGCTGATTTTCTGCTCTGTTAACGGTTTATCCCAGTTCTTGAATAATTCCACTTTGCAAGCAAACAATCGCCAAATTCAACCAAAAACTGTAACCCAATTGGCAGGGCAAGAGGCGGCTAATAATACATTTATCAGCAAAAAAGGGGATCAATCCGTACAAATTGGTGTCACCTTAAAAGCTTCATCTTGGATTAGCGTGGTTACAGATGGTAAAACAGCTTTTGAGGGAGTTTTACCACAAGGTTCTAGCCGCACCTGGAACGCCACTGAGCAACTGACAGTAAAAACTGATAATGCTGGTGGTGTGTTAATGAGTGTGAACCAGCAAAAAGCAAAGGAAATGGGAGAAATCGGCAAAGCTCAAGAAATCAACATCGCTGCCAAACCAAACTTATAGGAGTCAGTGGTCAGTAGTCAGTGGGAAAATTCTTTCTCCCCCCCTACTCCCCTACTCCCCTACTCCCTGTTACCTGTCACCTGCTTCTCTATAAGCGCGTCCGCAACGGAGAGTGAGAGTTTTTAAGCGATAGCTTAAATCTGGCGTTAATACCCCCGATTGGTAACGCCACTCCCAATTTCCCTCCGCCGTACTGGGAAAATTCATCCGGGCTTGGGTTCCCAAGCCTAATACATCCTGCAAAGGTGTAATCGCTTGATTAGCAATAGAACTCAAAGCTAACCTAATTAAATCCCAGTGTATACCATCTGGACTGATACAACCCAAATACAACAATAAATTTTGCTTTTCGTAATCATTCGCAGCATTAAACCAGCCTACAGTCGTATCATTATCATGAGTACCTGTATAAACTACAGCATTTCGTGTGTAGTTAAACGGTAAAAAAGGATTACCGGGATCAGAACCAAAAGCAAACTGTAATACCTTCATACCTGGAAACTCAAACTGATCTCGCAGCGCTTCCACTTCTGGCGTAATAATCCCCAAATCCTCAGCCAAAACAGGTAACTTACCCAAACGCTCTCTAATTGCCTCAAATAAAGCCACCCCAGGTGCTTCAATCCATTCGCCATTCATAGCAGTCGTTTCTCCCTGGGGAACAGCCCAATAAGCCTCAAAACCCCGGAAATGATCAATGCGAATTATATCCACATAATCCAGCATCGCCTCAAAGCGCAATATCCACCATTTAAAATCTTGTTTTTGCAATTCTTCCCAGTTATAAACCGGATTTCCCCATAATTGACCAGTAGCGCTAAAGTAGTCGGGTGGAACTCCCGCCATTAAAGCCACTTCTCCCGTTTCTGCATCTAAAGCAAAAATCTCAGGATTAGCCCACACATCAGCACTATCATGGGCTACATAAATGGGAATATCCCCAATAATCTCTATCCCATTGTCATTAGCATAGTTTTTCAGTTCTGACCACTGCCGGAAGAACTCATATTGAACAAACTTGTAATAAAAAATCTCCCCTGCTAAATCTTTTTCCATCTCAGCTAAAGCTGCTGGTTCGCGTTTGGCTAATTCCGGTTCCCAATTGTACCAGCTTTTACCATCTTGGGCATCTTTAAGTGCCATAAATAACGCATAATTATTTAACCAATAGCCTTTATCAGCACAAAACTTAGCAAACGCTTGTTTTTGAGTGGAATTTGCTTTAGTTTTAAAATCCTCACAAGCTTTAATGAGGAGATTGACCTTAACAGGAATAACTTCGTTAAAATCTACCTTATCTACAGGAAAATCTGGTAAATCAGCCAAATCTTCGGCAATTAACAAGCCCTCCTCTAACAACTTTTCAGGACTAATCAAAAAGTAATTTCCCGCCATTGCGGAGTAGCACATATAGGGAGAATTACCGTAACCGGTCGGTCCTAGAGGTAAAACTTGCCAATATTGCTGCTGACTATCTTTGAGAAAATCAATAAACCGATAAGCTTCCAAACCCAAATCCCCAATACCAAAGCGACTGGGGAAAGAACTAGGATGTAGTAGAATACCACTTGATCTAGGAAAAGGCATATTTAACCTGAAATATAGGAAAACGTAATTGTTTATAGGATACGCATAGAATTTATCATGGCATAGTTAGTCTTGACTGTTCTGATTCATGAAGAAATGAGAAGATTAATTCAAGTCCCCGACTTCTTCAAGAAGTCGGGGATCTATTTCATACACAATCCAAAATCCAAAATTGTATGACTTACAGAAATCCTGCCCCCACCGTTGATATCATTATTGAATTAATTGATAGACCTCATCGCCCCATTATCCTGATTGAAAGACATAATGAACCTCTAGGTTGGGCGTTACCCGGTGGTTTTGTTGATTATGGTGAATCAGTAGAAAAGGCAGCAATTAGGGAAGCAGAGGAAGAAATAGGTTTAAAAGTAGAATTAATCGAACAGTTATTAGTGTATTCTAATCCCAGTCGAGATCCACGTCAGCATACAATTAGTATTGTGTTTTTAGCAACAGCTACAGGTGAACCTTTAGCGGGTGATGACGCTAAGGGGTTGGGTATTTTCTCACCTTGGTGTGTTCCTGATAGTTTGTGTTTTGATCATGACCGGATTTTGCGGGATTATTGGCAATATAGAAATTATGGGATTCGTCCAAGGTTGGGATAAGGTGACAGGTGCTACGCCACGGGGACAGGTGCTACGCCACGGGGACAGGTGCTACGCCACGGGGACAGCGAGGAGAGGAAGATTCAGATAGATTCATCAAAACTCTTTAACTCTGTTAATAACTCTTGACTGTCTTTCCACAAGCTAATTTTGCCATCACGATAGATTTTGGCAATAAATGGAGCAGGATGTTTACGGACAAATTCTTGCATGGGAACTATTGCTTTAACAAAGATTGCGGCCATATCTTCCCCTCGCAGGTTTTGTGAAGCCAACACGAACATTTTAATTTGAGCGCGTGCTACGGCAATTCTTTCTAATTGATTTTTGCTGATTCTGTCATCTTTAGTTAACACAACCCAGCCTTTTTCACCTACTTGTGGTAGCCAATCTACATCTAAAGCACCTTTATCAAAATGGTCATCATGAATTTCAATAGTGATACCTGCTGTGCGGAGTGTTTCGGGAATAGATTTTTTACCTAAGCATCTATCTATAAAAAATGTAATTGATTGAGGATGTATCATGCAGCAGCAGGTAACTCACAACGAATAGCTTCTACAATTGTTACTGAATCGCAGTCATAATCATCACATAAATCCTCAATAGAATCACCTGCTTTCAATCGTTCTGCCAAAATACTGGTAGCAATTCCGGTATCAGCAATTACAAGACGACCAAAAGCAATGCGGGGATCAATAACCACAATACGAGGGTTATTTTCTTCGTGAGAATGAGTAAAAGGATAAAGTTTAATTGCTAACCCAGTATCATCAGGTTCAATGCGTTCAAGATGAGCATTTAAAGCATCTTTTAAATCTGTTTTCCCATTTTTAGAAGCGTTAATTAGAGAACAATATTTTTCTATAAATAGATCAGCACCATCAGTTCGGAATTTTTCACGCGCTAGGGGGTGCGGTACTTGAAACTGCTCATCAATATAATCAAGAGCTTTTCTAACATTATCTAGTTGAATTTTATGATGTTGACGAATTGCTCTTAAAACATGAATTTCTACTAAATTAGTAAATGAAAGCAAGGTTGGTTTAAAGTCTTTAGTAGCAATAACTGGTTTAAAGAAAGTCACACCATTAATAGTGGGATAATTTCTGCCCACTGTCCACGAGCGAATTGTTCCTACTGGGATACGGAGATACTTAGCAGCATCCCTAATAGAGTAGGAAGGAATATCTCTTGGATCAGTTTTTCCATAAAGTTGCATCATTTTATGTATCTGTCTGAGATGTTCATCTTTAATTATTAGTGATATTCAAGGGTAAAGCACAATGCTAAACCCAAGCTGTTCAATTTCCTGACTGTCTCAACAGATAGTCTAAAACTCGGTCAATTCGTTCCAATGCTGCATTAGTTGTCAATTGATACTCCTGAAACTGTGATTTCTGCTCTTCATAGTTTCGATCAAGTTTTAACATTAATGCTTCTAATCTTTCAGTTCTTGCCTTTGTTTCCTCTATCTCACCACCTGCTTTGTTAAATAGGCGCTGAGTATGAAAGATAAACTCATCAACTCTGCTTGATAATTGGTCAACCCGTATTCCTAATTGGTCAAGTTGTGTTTGGGTGTGGTCTTGTTTTGCACCTAACTCATCCAATATGATTTGGGAACGGTCTTGTTTTGCACCTAACTCATCCAACATGATTTGGGAACGGTCTTGTTTTGCACCTAACTCATCTAACATGATTTGAGTGCGGTCTTGTTTTATACCTAACTCATCAATCCGCCGATTAGCTGATTCAGCATAGGTAGCGGCTGAGATCAGTAGTTGACGAATGGTAGCAAATTCAGTTTCCACGCGGTCAATTCTTTGTTCTGTAGTCATGTTAGTTCTTTTTGTTTTTGGTGTTGGCGCTTCGCTATGGCATCACTGACAAGTATTTTTACCATTTGGCTCATTGAGCGTTTTTCGTTTTTCGCTGCTGTTGATATTTCTGCATAAAGCTTTAAATCATCTTCATCAGTGAAATATATGTTTAGTCTTTTTCCTTCAGGCATAATGGCAATGCTTAGTATTTCTATGCTTTTATTTTCTCTTGATTTTCCTCTTTTTGTCATGCAGTGTTAGATAGTGCTATTGTAACACTGTATTAATCATTAGGCAATATTGCCATCAATACCTGTACTTTAGTGTCAAGCATTGTTTTATACTTTTACAATAGTATTCAATGGTGCATTATGGACGCTGAAGAACTTTTAGAGAACTACGCCGCAGGACAACGACAATTTCATTCCGTAAATCTGAGAGGGGTAGACCTTACAGGTGTAAATCTGAGTGGTATAGACTTTTCTAGTGCAGATTTAACAGGAGCAGATTTAAATAATATTAACCTAAGTAAAGCAAATCTTCAAAATGCCAATCTCTCTAGAACATCTTTGAAAAATGCTAACTTGAGTGATTTAGTAGGTGGTTCTGGTTTAAATTTGTCATGGTCTGACTTGAGTGGTTCTGATTTGAGTAATGCAAATCTTAATAATGTTAATTTCAAGAATGCTAACTTAGATAATACTAATTTGGAGAGAGCAAAGCTAGAGAATACAAATTTTAGTAGTGCTAATCTCAGTAATACGAATATAAAAGATAGTAGTTTAAAATCTGCAAATTTTACTGAGTCATATTTGAAAGATGTAAACTTAGTCAGAACTAATCTCAGTTCTGCTATTTTTATTAAAACTAAATTGACTAATTGTGATTTGAGTGAAGCAAATCTTAACAGTACCAACTTTAGTAAAGCTGAAAAGAGCAGATTTGACCGGCGCGAATATTTATGGTGCAACCTTTAAAAATGCTGACCTCACAGGTGCGATAATGCCAGATAGAGAAGTTTACCAAACATCTACAGATCTAGAATTTGGTAAACCAGAAACACCATTAGCAAAAGAGCCAAAAGACATATATATTATGACTCGTAAAGTAATCCGTACCGATAAAGCACCTGCACCCGTTGGACCATATAATCAAGCAATTCTCGCCTCTGGGCAAATGTTATTTGTAGCTGGACAAATTGCCATAGATCCCCGTTTAGGTGATGTTGTCTACACTGAAGATGTAGTTAAGCAAACTGAACAGGTAATGAGAAATATTGAAGCTATCCTCACAGAAGCAGGCGCTACATTTGCAGATGTGGTGAAAACTGGGGTATTTTTAGCTGATATGAATGATTTTGCCGCTGTTAATGCGGTTTATGCAAAATATTTTCCCGAAGATACCGCCCCAGCGCGTGCTTGTGTGGAGGTTTCCCGTTTACCTAAAAATGTATTGGTAGAAATTGATTGTATTGCCGTAATTGGTGGTTAAATAAACATCTGGTAAAAATTCAATATTCGTCATTTATAACCCTTGTAGAGATGTTCTATGTAATGTCTCTACATTTTTTGTTAGAAATATTTAGGGCTTGCTGGATAAACCGAAAACCTGAATAAATTACCTGACTTCGACATAAGATAATTTTTGGAAAACTGCCCCAAATATGAGTCTCAAACCCTGATGATCTCGTTGAAAAAATCATAACTCTGTTCGCGTAGCGTCTCCGAAAGAGAAACTCCGAACTCAGGTGATTCCTATATATTTTTAATAACTTATTTAGACTCAAAATTATAATCTCTAAATTGTTTGTTTCTGACAAATTCGTTTACCAGTAACTTCTGTAACAATTCCCTTACAATAAAATAATAATCAAAGCCAGAGATTACAGGAGAACAATCTAAATCATGCTACAAGAATATCGTCAACAGGTTGCACAACGCGCTCAACTGGGTATTCCTCCCTTAGCATTAGACGCACAACAAACATCAGTATTGTGTGAATTACTGAGAAATCCCCCGACAGGCGAAGAAGAGTTATTATTAAATTTATTACGCGATCGCATCCCTCCTGGAGTAGATCAAGCTGCTTATGTAAAAGCCGGATTTCTTACTGCTATTGCGAAAGGGGAAATTACCAGCCCCTTAGTTTCACCAATCGATGCAGTGGAATTACTGGGAACAATGATTGGTGGTTACAATGTTCAATCCTTAATTGATTTACTGCAAGTTTCCAGCAGTTCTGTATCAACAGCATCAGAAACACCTTTGGTCATGGGAGGAGAAGGAAGAGAACAAATCGCCGCTTATGCAGCTAACGCCCTCAGCAAAATCATGTTGGTGTATGATGCTTTCCATGATGTTTTAGAATTGTCGAAAACCAATCCCTACGCCAAACAGGTGGTAAACTCTTGGGCAGAAGCTGAATGGTTTACTTCCCGTCCGACATTACCAGAATTGATCACCGTTACCGTTTTCAAAGTTCCCGGAGAAACCAACACTGACGACTTATCACCGGCAACCCACGCTACAACCAGACCAGATATTCCATTACACGCATTGGCGATGTTAGAAACCCGTCAACTGGGAAGTTTAGAAACCATTGCAGAGTTAAAGAAAAAAGGACATCCTGTGGCCTATGTCGGTGACGTGGTGGGTACAGGTTCATCTCGTAAATCTGCAATCAATTCTGTATTATGGCATTTGGGTAATGATATTCCCTTTGTACCAAACAAACGGGCTGGGGGTTATATTTTAGGAAGTGCGGTCGCACCTATCTTTTTTAACACCGCCGAAGATGCGGGAGCTTTACCCATACAATGCGATGTCACAAAAATGGCAACTGGTGACGTAATTACCATCTACCCCTACAAAGGTGAAGTTACCAACGCCGCAGGAGAAGTAATTTCCACCTTCAGCCTCAAACCTGACACTATTTTAGACGAAGTTCGCGCAGGTGGCCGCATTCCCCTATTAATTGGCCGTACCCTCACCGACAAAACCCGTCAAGCCTTGGGTTTAGCACCCAGCGATTTATTTATTCGTCCTCAAGCACCAACCGACACCGGAAAAGGCTACACATTGGCGCAAAAAATGGTCGGTAAAGCCTCTGGTTTACCAGGAGTACGTCCGGGGACATCTTGCGAACCAATCATGACCACAGTGGGTTCTCAGGACACTACAGGACCAATGACCAGAGACGAATTAAAAGAACTGGCTTGTTTAGGTTTCAGTGCAGATTTAGTCATGCAAAGTTTTTGTCACACAGCCGCTTATCCCAAACCTGTGGATATCAAAACCCATCAAGAACTACCAGACTTCATTTCCTCTCGTGGTGGCGTGACCTTGCGTCCCGGTGATGGTATCATTCACTCCTGGTTAAACCGGATGTTATTACCTGACACCGTGGGAACAGGAGGAGACTCCCATACCCGCTTTCCCTTGGGAATATCCTTTCCTGCGGGTTCTGGTTTAGTGGCCTTTGCTGGTGCATTGGGTGTAATGCCTTTAGATATGCCAGAATCTGTATTAGTCCGGTTTAAAGGAGAATTGCAACCAGGAATTACCTTGAGAGATATTGTTAATGCCATTCCTTATGTAGCCATGCAAAAAGGATTATTAACAGTGGAAAAACAGAACAAGAAAAATGTTTTTTCCGGGCGTATTTTGGAAATTGAAGGATTACCAAATTTGAAAGTAGAACAAGCATTTGAATTAACAGATGCTTCCGCCGAACGTTCTTGTGCAGGTTGTACAATTAAGTTAAGTGAAGAGACAATAGCCGAATATTTGCGTTCCAATATTGCTCTGTTAAAAAATATGGTAGCACGGGGTTATAGTGATGCCAGAACTATCATGCGGCGCGTGGCAAAAATGGAGGAATGGTTAGCCAATCCTGTATTATTATCTGCTGATGCAGATGCGGAATATGCAGAAGTAATTGAGATTGATTTAGACGAAATCAAAGAACCAATTGTAGCTGCACCGAATGACCCTGATAATGTTAAGTTATTATCAGAAGTTGCGAATGATCCAGTACAGGAAGTTTTCGTAGGTTCTTGTATGACAAATATCGGACATTATCGAGCAACAGCCAAGGTTTTAGAAGGTGCAGGAGCGGTAAAAGCGCGGTTATGGATTGCACCTCCGACAAGAATGGATGAACATCAATTAAAACTAGAAAAAGTGTATGATGTTTTTGTAAGTGCGAATGCGAGAACGGAGATTCCAGGATGCAGTTTATGTATGGGAAATCAGGCGCGAGTTGATGATAATACAACGGTGTTTTCTACCTCAACTCGTAACTTTAATAATCGCATGGGAAAAGGCGCTCAAGTGTATTTAGGTTCAGCCGAATTAGCAGCAGTTTGTGCGTTGTTGGGACGTATTCCTACGGTTAAGGAATATATGGAGATTGTTGGGGAGAAAATTAATCCTTTTGCTGATAATTTGTATCGTTATTTGAATTTTGATCAAATTGTTGGTTTTGAGGATGAGGGGAGGGTGATTAGTAAGGAGGAACAGGCGGCTTTGGTATAATTTAGGTTAGGGTGGGTCTGGATGGACTCACCTTGATTTTAAAGGGTTTATATTCAATTATTAAGATTTCTTAATCTAGCTAAATTCACCTATTTCACTGGTAAAATGTAATTAATTCACTCAATCAAAAAGCTCTAACTTTAGATATCAAAACAATAAATTGTCAAATATGGTAACTCAACTAGAAATTACAAATCAACGCAAAGAAAATGCGGAACAAGAAATCCGCGATAATAGAAAGCGTGTTGACTATAAGACTTTAGAATATCCTATCGAAGTAATTGTTCAAAAATATTTAGATGGAATAGATGAAGATAAAAATGAGATTTTTATTCCAGATTATCAACGAGCAATGGCTTGGGATGAAGATACCCAATCAAAATTCATTGAATCTATAATGTTAGATTTACCAATCCCTTATATTTTTGTGGCCGATGTATCAGAATCAGAAGATTTAACCCGGTTGGAAATTATAGATGGTACACAACGTATTCGTACTTTAAGCAGGTTTATTAATAATGAACTTACATTAAGAAATCTTGAAAAACTAACAAATCTTAATGGCTTTACGTTTACAGATTTACTACCAACACGCCAAAGACGTTTTAATAGAACTACTATTAAAATGATTCAATTAACAGAAGAAGCAGATGAAGAAATTAGAAGGGATTTGTTCCAAAGAATTAATAGTGGTAGTGTTGAATTGAATGAAATGGAAAAACGTAGAGGAGGTGAACCAGGAAAATGTCTTGATTTAGTTGAGGAACTTTCAAAAAATCTACTATTTAGAGATTTATGTTCCTTTACTGACACTGAAATTAATAAAGGAGATCCACAAGAATATGTATTACGTTTTTTTGCATTTTTAAATAATTATCAAAATTATGGCAATTTTGAAAACAAGGTTCATAAATTCTTGAATGAATATTTAAAACTGGAAAATCAATCAGATGAGAGCAAAATAAATGCTATGAGAAATGAATTTGATTCAATGTTAGCATTTGTACAAAAGTATATTTCCAATTCTTTACATATTTATCGAAAAACTAAGAATTGCTATGAACCTACAACTAGAATTAAGTTTGAATCTATTACAGTAGGTATTGCTTTGGCGCTCAGAGAAAATCCTAATTTAGTTCCAAAATCTACTTCCTTTTTAGATTCTGATGAGTTTAAAAAATTAACGAAATCTGATGCTAGTAGTTCTCAAAATAAAGTCAGTCGTCGTATTGAATATGTTCGCAATCAGCTTTTAGGTAATTCATGACAAGTACATTATTTCAAGATTTTAATGAACGCGCTAAAGAAGTTAGTAAATACTTTTACTTCCTGAAAAACCTAGAGCAAGGTTACATTCAATTAAGTATGGGTAATGCTAACAATATAAAAACAAAACCAATAGATGATGATTTAGAAAATACTCTTAAAGCAACAGGATATTTGTTACTATATAACCTAGTTGAAGCTACTATGCGTAATGCTATTGAAACAATTTTTGATGAATTAAAAATGCAACAAGTCTCTTTCGATGACGTGAGAAAAGAAATAAAAAAAATTATTATTAATCATGTAAGAGATAAAGATATCCAATCTACAGATACTCTTTTACAAGGTCTCATAAATATTTCAGTTGATATCATATCAGTTACCTTTGATGCTCTGATTAAGAAAGAAAATAAGAAAAGACTATTTTCAGGTAATGTAGATGCACAAAAAATCAGAAATATAGCAAAAATTTACGGTTTTTCGTCCCAAACTAATAAAAGCAAAACTCAAGACGGAAGTGATTTACTCACAATTAAAACCAATAGAAATGATTTAGCACATGGTTTTAAGACGTTTGAGGAAATTGGCAACAAAGCTACTGCTGATGAATTATTGAAGATTCAAAAAAGAGTTATTTGTTATTTAAGGGAAATATTAGAAAATGTAGAAAATTATATATCAAATCAAGAATATTTACAGATAAATGTACAAAATAGTGAAAATACTTAGTGCGTAGAAATTATCAGCATCCCAGAGTAGTGGTCTATATTGCTTTTATATAGGAGCGCGATCCCCGTTTTCAGGAATAATGGAAGTGTGATCGCTTTTTGATGTAGGTGGTATGAAATGCGATCGCCTCTTAAATAAATTAGTATAATTATATTAACTAGCCCAAATAACTACTTAATAAACAGGGTAAAAATGCCAGCGAAAGACATCTACCATGATGTAGTTAAAAATGCCTTAATCAAAGATGGTTGGACAATTTTAGCTGATTCTTATACACTTGAATATGAAGATGATAACCTTTATGCTGATTTATTAGCAGAAAAAACTTTATTAGCAGAACAACAAAACCGGAGAATTGTTGTTGAAATCAAAAGTTTTATCAATCCTTCACCAATGAAAGATTTTCAAAATGCTTTAGGTCAATATCTTCTCTATCGTGACTTTCTCGAACTTTCTCACAAAGATTATGAACTTTATTTAGCAATAAAAAATTCGGTATTTAATACTTTCTTTCAAAGGAAATCAATTCAAGCAGTAATCCAACGCCATCAAATGAATTTTATTGTCTTTAATGATAAAAAGGAGGAAATTACATCATGGATAAAATCATAAAATACCGAGAATTGATCAAGAAAATTCTCACAGAATATGATCAATTAGTTCATCAATCACCTGATTATGATTCTGAAACCTGTTTAGTATTTGATGAAACCCATGATCATTATCTTTGGTTAACAGTTGATTGGAAAGAAGATAAACGACTCAAATCAACTCATGCTCACGTAAGAATTAAAAACAATAAAATTTACATTGAGGAAGATTGGACTGAGGAAGGTATTACAACGGAATTATTAAGGGAATGTGTACCGAAAGAGGATATTGTTTTAGCTTTTCATGATCCAGAAACTCGGAAGTTTACAGAGTTTGCGGTGGCTTAATAGAGAACGAATTTGTTGGTATAATTTAAGTTAGGGTGAGTCTGGATGGACTCACCTTAATGTTTTGAAAAAGGTTAAGATATGTGCAGTACCAAATAGAATTTAAACCCAAAGCGATTAAAGATTGACAGAAAATTCCTGTAAATGAAAGAGAACGTATTATCAATAAAATTGAAGCAATGCAAGATGATTTACAAGGAGATGTGAAACGCTTAACAAATTTTACTCCAGAATATCGTTTACAGCAGTTTGTGATTATCGAGTTTTGTTTGAATTAGAAGAACAAACTATAATCGTGTATAGGGTTAAGCATCGTAGTAAAGCTTATGAGTAAGAGGAGGTTAAAAAATGATTGAATTACATCCTGAGTTTTTAATAAAAAATATTGGTGAAAAAATTCATGAAAAGTTTTTTGAACAAGTTGCGATTGAATTAATTTTACAAAAATATCAAGTTTCACTGTTGGTTGTTGATATTAATAAAGAGGAGATTATCAAATGGACAAGTTAAATCATTATCAAAATATAATCAAACAAATCCTCACTGAATATGAAAGAATTTCAGCACAAGTACCTGATCCTGATATAGATGAGGTGTTAATGTTTGATGATCAAAGAAGTCAATATCTTTGGTTTAATATCGGTTGGAAAAATCATAAACGAGTGAAAGCAATTTCGGTTTATGTCAGAATTAAAAATGAGAAAATCTATATTGAGGAAGATTGGACAGAAGAAGGTATTGCAAATGAGTTATTAACCGAAGGTGTACCAAAAGAGGATATTGTTTTAGCTTTTCATGGTCCTGAAACTCGGAAGTTTACAGAGTTTGCTATTGCTTAATACTTTCTCTTGATCCTAAATTTAATCTATAGGGAAACAAAAATGAACTTTTACACAGTTGTTCTTAGACAAAGTTCTGGTTATTGGGTGGGTTTGTGTTTAGAAAATGGTATTGTTGGACAGGGAGATACTCAAGAAGATGCAAGCCTACATTAGATATTAAAAAAATGTACGAGTATGAAGAAGTTCCTCTATCTTTGTACATTCACGCGCTTTCAGAAGAAAAAATACCTGTATCACAATATTTACATTATTACCAAGTAATTGAATGTTATTTTCCTAAATGTTTACAAGAATTTGATTATCGTTGGTGTTTAAAACTGAGAAGTTTAAAATATCTCAATAGCTCTTAAATAAATAGTGGATATGTCTAGGCTGACCTAGCACTGGGTATATTTCTTGCGGTAGGTCATAAAAAATAAAACCCAATTCGTTAACTACGGATTGGGTTATTTGCTATATAGGGTTTAGGGAGCGATCGCTATTTGATGTAGGTAGGATGGAGTGCGTTAGCGGTAGCTTACCGAAGGTATCGCTATCGCTATTTGATGTAGGTAGGATGGAGTGCGTTAGCGGTAGCTTACCGAAGGTATCGCTATTTGATGTAGGTAGGATGGAGTGCGTTAGCGGTAGCTTACCGAAGGTATCGCTGTTTGATGTAGGT
>NZ_JAQMSE010000011.1:0-12506 GCF_028330045.1 Aphanizomenon sp. CS-733/32 | reverse complement strand
TCACTTTATCACACCATTTCGCTTTTAATGCTATTTATTCTCATTAAGCATCTTAATTTTTGAATTGACTTTAGTTATTATGTACTACTTTAAGGGCTTTTTTGATCTGTGACAGTTTGGGGTGCGGAATGTGGGTTCTATACCTCAACTGCGAATGATGATTCGAGAAGTAGAGGTTATTTTAGAACGGGAAATAACTTTAGAAGAATGGAATAGTTTATAGAAATAGTATCTTCATATACAGCGATCGCACTCCCTCAACTCCCCAAAAGCGGTCGCCTCCCCTCAACCCCCAAATAGCGATCGCACCCCGTCAACTTCCCAAAAGCGATCGCACTCCCTAAACTCCCCAAACAGCGATCGCACACCTTCCTCCCAAATATCACTTTTTTAAGAAAGACCTGGACAAGAATACCACTATTGCTTATATTAATAACCTGTACTGATCATAAAAATAAGGGAATAATTTTGACTACATTTGCTAGTTACAAAGCAACAGCATCTAATTGGATTACTATATTTGATTCACCTTTCTATCCAGATTCCTTAGATGAAGCTAAAATTCTTTATGAGAATGTGTTATTGCGTTTTACAGAAGTTGTAGAACAAGCTCAAAGTTCTGCAAATTTACTTGAAATTATCACTAAAGAGCCTGATCCCTTGAGAATTCAATTACTCAGAGTATTTCGTAGATACGTCTCTCCAGATACATCTGTAGAAATGACTAAAAAGAAAGGTGAGATCCCTAATACTATTAGAAACTTTAGTGATAAATTTCGTCCGATAGAGGAAGTTAAACAAAAGTTGCACAGTCGTCCCATACCTGATGAAACTCTCATGGCACTTCTTCTTGAATACAAAACAAAAGGAAAAAAAGGGTATGATTTAACAGAAAGTTTTTTCTTATGGTTTAACGAAAAATTTAGCAAAGATTATTCTATTAAAGGACCGATTCGTGGGGGGAAAGATGTCATGTTGCATAAGGCTTTGAATAACTTTCCATCTCAAATTCCTGCGGATATGTTAATTTCCCGCTTAGATGGTACTCCATTGGTAGTTGGATTTGCTCGTTATGACTCCGACAGAGGAGGTTCTCAAGAAGATGATAGAATAGGAGGAAATCGAGATAAAATTACAGAAATTTTGGGTCATGCTAAAACATACAATTTGCCATTAAAAGTATTGATTTTGAATGATGGTCCTGGATTACTTCTAGGTTCTATGTGGAATGATTACGCTAATTTAGAAAAATATGGACAAAGTAGAGTGATGGTTTGTACTTTGAAAATGTTAGATGAGAGATTTACACAAAGCTGGTTAGATAGTTAAGTTTACTATTCCAATTTTTGATGATTTGCTCAGAAATTAACTCTAAACTTTCTGATTCTTCAATATACAAGTCTAAACCTGTTTTTAAAATTCTATTAATGTCAATTAAGTTTATTTGTTTATATTTACAATTACCATTTTTGCCATTAACAAAATCACCCATTGCTTCACTACCATTAACTAAACGTTTAATTATAGTATCAATAGATAATGGAGAATTATCAATACCTATCCATTTTCTACCTAATTCTTCAGATACTGTTAGAGTAGTTCCACTTCCTGCAAAGGCATCTAAAACAGTATCTCCTGGATTTGATGAAGCCATAATTATCCGTTTCATCATCTCTGAATTTTTCTCCGTTGGATAACCAGTAATTTTAATATTTTGATTGTGAGCGTCTTTAAAATCAAGCCAAATATCTTGAATTGAAATACCTTGACTATTATCTAAATATACTTTTCTTCTGGGATTACCTGTGGAAGACCAATATATTTCTCCCCCTGCATCCATTTCATCTAATGTTTCTGGTGTATATTGCCAATGTTTACCGGGAGGTGGTAACATACCCCTCCAACATTGACCGGTTGCTCCTTTTCTTACCCCTGGAGCATGAATAGGAACTTTTTTATATAGTCTTCCTGTTCCTTCTTCCACATATTGATATTCTTTTTTAATCGAGTCTTCTGTCCAAGCATCAAAAGGTTGATTCCATACATAATTATCTGTTTTTGTATAAAAAAGAATAAAATCGGCAACATTACCATATTGTTTGCGTGTATAGTTTTTAGGATTACATTTTTTTCTAGTAATCCAATTACGAAAATTTTTAACTCCAAAAATTTCATCCATGATAATTTTGACAGTAAAAGCCATTTTTTCATCTAAATGTACATAAATAGAACCTTCTTCTGATAGAATTTCTCTAATTAAAATAAGACGTTGACGCAAATATTCTAAATATTCTGCACCTTCCATGAGATCATTATAAGCATGATTGCTATTACGAGACTCAAAGCTGCTACCTGTTGCATAAGGTGGATCAATATATACTAAGTTAATTTTTCCGGCAACATTCTCATTATTTAATAATGTGCGAAGAACGTTTAAATTATCTCCATATATTAGTTTATTTCTAGGATATCCTTCAACGCTAATTATATGATTTAAGTTAGCTGGCTGAATTTTTAATATATCTTCTATAGGCATTTTCCCTTCATATTCAATGCGGAAAGATGTTGTATTTTGTTTATGATTACGCCCATTTTTACCAGGTATTCCTGTTGCCATATTGTTTAAAATTTTGACTTTTTTATAATTATACTATAGCGATCGCATCCCCTCTACTTCCCAAAAGCGAACTGACAAGTCAGCGCTTGCGCTATCGCACCCCCTCAACCTCCCCAAAAGTCCAGGGCGAGTGCTTCGCTATCGCATCCCTTAAACCCCCTCCAAACAGCGATACCTTTGGTAAACTTTGCTAACAGCCAACTAAACGAAGTTACAAATTTTTATAAACTTCATCATCATTACGTTTACCAACCCGAAAAACATCAACTAATTGATTATCATCATCAATAGTGTACAAAATTCTGTATTCACCTTGATCAAGACGATAACCACCTTGATAACCTTTTAAAGCTGCATAGTCTTGAGGACGAGGATTACCCTGAAGTGATAGTATTTTAGAAACAACTTGTTTATATTGTTTTGGTTGTAAATCTAATAAGTCTTTTTCCGCAGTTTTAGCAATCCTCAATGTATATCTTTCACTCATTGGGGCGTTTTGCTATTATTTCTTCTATGGTGGTAAATCCTGTGTTTTCTTCTACTGCAAGTCTCAATTTAGCAGAATCTATTGCATCTTCTATTGCTTCTAGTAGTTTTAAATCTTCTATACTAATCATTGCTACCGCAGGTTTACCATGACGTTGAATTAATATTCTTTCTCCACGATATTCTGCACGGTTCATAATATCGGGAAAGTTAGCACGCGCTTCACTTGCACTGATGACAGACATAGCACCTCATAAAATTTATAGGGTTACATAAGATTATAGATTATTTATCTGTTTTTTGCAATTTGTACAAAATTTACTTTTTCAACGAGGGAGCGATCGCACTCCAAATTCCCGAACAGCGATACCTTCGGTAAGCTTCGCTAACGCACTCCAAATTCCCAAACAGCGATACCTTCGGTAAGCTTCGCTAACGCACTCCCTCAACTCCCCAAAAGCGGTCGCCTCCCCTCAACTCCCAAATAGCGATCGCACCCCCTCAACTTCACAATATCCTTTTTTAACGAACCACTCCAGACACAGAGAAAGAGCGATCGCATCCCCTGAACTCCCCAAAAGCGATACCTTCGGTGTTTAAATCTGATATACTTTTAATATATCAAGTTAATCATAAGTTTTACTTGATATTAATTAACTAGCATCGAAGAATATGAAAAAATATAAAACTATACAGCTACAATTGAAACCAGAAATAGAAGATCGTCTGATTACCCAAGCTACTAAACAAGGTTTATCAATTGAATCTTATCTTGAATCTTTGATTGAAGATAGTTTGAAAAATCAAGAGGAAAAATCTTTTTTTCAAGTAACAAATGAGGAAGATTGGGAAACAGCACTAATGAATTTAATCAATAGCCCTGCTTTTGCTGTAGCACCACCACTTTCAGATGCAGCTATTAGTCGAGATAGTATTTATACCAGAGAAGATGAAATGTTATGAAATATCTGGTAGATACTAATATTTTACTGCGTTTAGTACAAAAAAATAGTCCAATGCACCTTGATACTCAAAGAGCAATTTTAACGCTCAAAAAGCAAGGTGATTTTTTATGTATTATCCCACAAAATATAATTGAATTTTGGGCTGTTGCTACAAGACCTCTTGATAAAAATGGATTAGGTTTATCTATCACTCAAGCTGAAGAAGAAAGCGAAAAACTTAAAAAGATATTTATATTGGAATTGGATACACCACAAATTTTTACTGAGTGGGAATCTCTGGTTATTAAATATCAAGTGATGGGAAAACAGGTGCATGATGCACGTTTAGCTGCGGCTATGGTAGCTCATAATATTACACATTTATTGACATTTAATGTTGATGATTTTAAACGGTTTTCGGATATTGTAGTTGTTGATCCACGTAGTATTGTTTAATCATATTAGAAGAGCGATCACATACCTCACCCCAAGTATCGCATCCCCTCAACTCCCCAAAAGCGATTCCTACCGAGCGCTTCGCTATCGCACCCCTCCAACTCCCAAACAGCGATCGCACTCTTCAAACCCCCAAACAGCGATCGCACCCCTAACTCCCCAAACAGCGATCGCACCCCTCAACTCCCCAAAAAGCGATCGCACCCCCTCAACCTCCCAAATAGCGATCGCAAAATGCCTTGTAGAAATCGCATACCCCAGGTATCATTTTTTCTTGCTTAGTATACAATAAACTGATATAATATTCTCCATCTTTAATATAATGTAGTGTCCTTTTCAATAAAACTATGAATTATACTTCATCAACTGAGCATGAAAACGTTATTAAAAATATTGAACCTTTAAACAATATATGGAAACGAAGATGTGAAGCTTTTAAAGAAAATAATAAAGGAGATTGTGGTCGCCATTTGCATTTACTATTCATCTTGAATGATTTGCGTGAAGAACTAGAAAATAATAAATCTCACTTTTTTAGAAATTCTTATGCTAAAACATTCTTTAAACTACAAGTTAATAATTATTGTAATATTTGTAATGAGAAAAGTAGTGAACTAGATAAAACTAAAAGAAAATGGGCAAAAGAAGTTAATAGCGAATTATCTTCAATTGTTCAAGTTTTATGTGGTGGAACTCAATTAGAAGATATTCCAAATTTGACTGAACACATCAATAATATAATTAATCAGCTAACTTCAGATTCACACTTCCAAAAAACTATTGATATTTTGTATCAGCAATTATTTAAAAAAGATTTAGTTAATGATCAAATAGAATTTCTGGTTGATACATTAATTATACTTTTTAATCGCAGAGGAAAAATTGGATTATACTTTGAGTTACAGAAACAATTACAAACAATTCAAGAATGTATATACAATGTAACTATCTTAGAAAATGGTCGTGATGTTCTTGGTATTGACAGCACAAAACAAATATTTTTGTCACCACAGGTATGGGGTTCACCTTTGAAAAATGGTCAATCACCGAATGAATATAAAGAAGAAGTGAGAAATTACTATTCTAATTTAAGTATCGAACAAAGACTTGATTTTTTAAAGAATATATATTGTCAAGATTCTAGAAGCCATAAAGTTATTTTTCATTTAAAAGGTTGGGATGTTGCTGAAAATTGTTCTATAGGTGAGATGGTCACTTTCTACAAAGCTACGGAAAATAAGAGATATATTGTAAACAATTGCCAGATAAATCAATGGTATTCAAAAAACTTTCCATCCAATGATCCAAACAAATTTGAAATCAATAACAATTCTTATGTTGCAGTTAATGTTCAAGGTATAGATACTGAATCTATGCTAATAGAAGCTAGAAAAATAGCTGAAAGAATTATAGGTATAAGATTAACAGATAAAATAGATAAACATGATGTTGTTCTATCAAATGATTGGATTATTTGTAATTCTCAAGGAGAAATTTGTAATTTTCAAATAGAAGGAGCTGGAAATATTACAATCAAAAGAGATAGTAAAATCACTTCTATATTTAATAAATATGATCCAGAAAGATTAGGACAATGGATATCTTTAGGGAATGAATGTCATTTAACAATAAAAAGATTTTTATCTTCTATTGATTGTTATAAAAGGTCAGTTGAATCTTCACAAGTTTCACAGAGACTATTAAATTCATGGTTTGCTATGGAGATGTTCCGTAAGGATTCTCAAGGACTTTCCAACACTCTTCCTTCTCCTTCAGAAAAGTTGTCGACAAAGCAAAATATAAAAGAAACCAAAGATTGTTGGTTATCAGACATTGGAACACTACAGTTAATTATTGTACTAAGTAAATTGAAGTTTAATTTATTTACTAAAGTTAGAGAATATGGAACGTTGCTATCTTGCGATATTTTCACTATTTATGAAATAGATAATATAGACAATATAGATAAAGCACTAATTCAAGAAATACTCAGAGAGAATTATGAAAGTGACAAAGAATGGTTATTTAAAATATTGGAAATTTCACCTATATTAGAACAAAAGCTAAAAAATGAAAATAAAGAACTTAAATATATTAGTAGAACAAACGAAATTTTTTATAACCATCAGCAGTGTGAAGATTATTTATTTAATGAAATTCTTAAACTAAAAGATGATGTTTATAATATTTATCGTATACGTAATATGTTAGTTCATTCTGGTAATACAGAAAGTAGTCTATTAGATTATTATGGAGAGCGCAGTCTAGAATATTGTTATTCAATCTTGGATATAATTGCATATAAAATATTTCAGACTGCTAGTGATGATGAAATTAAGCCTTTAGAATCCTATTTTCAAGAAATATTAATAGAGGCAACAAAAGCTATAGAATCTGTCAAAGAGAATAAAATGGACAAGTTTAGAGATTGGGTTTTATCGTAAATAATTTTAATAACTACTTATTATTCCCCAATCTTAAATTTATCTTTTCACCTCTATGCTTTTGCATGAGAATAGCACAATAAAACACTAGAAGCCTAAATTTAAACTTTAAGATGATTACATCAAAGAGTAATTACCCTTGAAATTTATTAGATGGGATTAATCAGGATCATAAGTATAGGTTTCTTCCCAACATTCTCGCTCTTCATCCTGTTGTTGTTTCCACTCCATCAATGTTTGTTCATCTGGTCCATCACGCAGGAGGTTTCGTTCGTAAATGTCATTCTCGTCATATACTTCTCTTGACGAAGAGTAATTATATTGATTATGAGGTTTAGCTTTCGTCACTGGAGAGATGCTTTGCGAAGATTTACTCTGTGAAGGAGGGTTGTGCTTGCGTGATGGAGAAGACTTTTTGGGGGAGTAACAGATATACCAAACTATAAAAATTATAGTGAGTAAAAAAAAGATAGCCATGTAGTGTTTCTCCTGAATAAAGAAATTATTTATAGAATGCAGTTATTACGACCTCAAAGCACAAGCGTAAAAACACTGAACTTTTATAAAAATTTATATAGAATTAATCCTGTATTTTCTCCATTTGTTTTGGTCAGTGTATGTGTAAGTATTGTGAAGTAAACAGTTTGCTTTTAGACTACCATGCAGGATACAAACAAGCTACAGGCATATAAAAAGACACGACGTAAGCTGTCTGACCTAGTCTGTTGCTTTATTATGGGGTTTATTGGATTTATACATATTGGTATTAGTCCAATATTCGGAATTATTTTTTTTTCACTAGGATTAATAGGTTTAATAATATCATTCAATGAATTAGCAAATCCTTCTAAAGCCGCTATCATAATTACTTATGAAGGAATTTCTGACGGAACAGATTTTGTAGCTTGGAAAGATGTTAAAGCAATTAACTACAAGCATTACAACAATGGTATGCAGGAACTAGAAATTAAATATTTAAACCATAAATTACAGCGCAAAGAAATATCAATTTATATTGATGATTTAACTGAATCTTCATCTTCAATTCAATATGCCATTAGCAGATTTAGCGGTATTCAATGGCAATATGGTCGTATATATACTGGTTGAAATTTTAGTTATCATTTAGATATTTAACACTGTGTAATATAAATGGGAATAAGGGTATAGTCAAAAACTACACCCCTAAAATTAAACTAAAGCTGCTTCACCTCACTAACCAACTTAGCCACCATATCCTTAGCACTACCAAACAACATCGTTGTTTTAGCCTTATAAAACAACTCATTATCAACACCGGCAAAACCAGCACTCATACCGCGCTTAATCACAATAGTTTGCTTTGCGCGATCAACCTCCAAAATCGGCATTCCATAAATAGGACTATTCTTATCACTACGCGCCGCCGGATTGACCACATCATTAGCACCAATCACCAACGCCACATCAGCCTGTTCAAACTGGGGATTAATATCCTCCATATCATACAACTGCGTATAGGCCACATTAGCTTCCGCCAATAATACATTCATGTGTCCCGGCATTCTCCCTGCCACCGGATGTATCGCATATTTCACATCCACACCCATGCGCTCTAATTGATCAGCCAACTCCCGGACGCTATGCTGGGCTTGAGCAACCGCCATACCGTATCCAGGGACAATCACCACAGAACGCGCATAACCCAACATCATCGCCCCTTCCTCAGCATCAATACTGCGAACAGGTTGATCACTAGCACCAGCAGCCGCACCACCACTAGCAGTAGAGACAGAACCAAAAGCACTAAATAAGACACTGAACAAAGAACGGTTCATAGCCTTACACATAATTTCCGTCAGGATAAGACCAGAAGCCCCCACCAAAGCACCGGCGATGATTAACATATTGTTCATCACCACAAACCCAGCCGCAGCCGCAGCCACACCGGAGAGGGAGTTTAACAGAGAGATTACCACCGGCATATCACCCCCACCAATGGGGAGGACGAACATCACACCCAACACCAAAGAAACAGCCACCACTGCTAAAAATACGGCGAGGCTATCTGGTGTCCTGATTAAATAGGCACTTCCAGCTAAATAAGAACCCAAAAGCAGGATGTTAAAAGGTTGCTGCAAAGGAAAGGTAATGGGTGTACCGCTAATTAAACCTTGCAATTTGGCAAATGCGAGAAAACTACCTGTTAAAGTCACGCCACCAATTAACACATCCAATAACATAGATATGTTGACATCGAGGGGGATAGGCTGTGAACTATCTAATAACCGCCAAAATTCAGCCACAGCGATAAGTGCAGAAGAAGCACCACCCAAACCATTGAGTAAACCCACCATTTGGGGCATTTCCGTCATTTGCACTTTGTAAGCGATAACAGCGCCAATTACCGAACCAATAGCCAAGCCTACCAAAATCATCTCGTAATTTAATACCTGTTGATCTAGCAACGTGGCAATAATAGCCAATAACATTCCCACCGCAGCGATAAGATTACCGTTTCTTGCACTAGCGGGAGAACCCAGCTTTTTCAAACCTAAGATAAATAATGACGCAGCGACTAAATAAGTTAGCTGAATCCCAGTTGGTAAAAAGTCGCTCATGCTTTAACTTCCTTTTTTTTAAACATTTGCAGCATTCTGTCAGTGACTAAAAAACCACCGACAACGTTAACCATTGCCAAAATTACGGCAATTAAACCGAGAATTACCGATAAATTCGTGTTTTTCTCCCCCGCAGCCAGAATTGCGCCAATTACGGAAATCCCAGAAATGGCATTTGAACCAGACATTAACGGAGTGTGTAATGTAGGGGGAATTTTGTTGATGACTTCAAAGCCGATAAAAGAGGCTAAGACCAGTACAAATAAAGCCGGAAGTAATGCTTGTGTCATGTGATTTTTGGATTTAAGAGGTTTCGCACAAAGATACAAAGGAGCAAAGACGCAAAGAGAAGATTTACAACAATCATGGAAAATATCCCTTAAACACTCATTTCTCTGTGAACTCTGTGCCTCTGTGGTTCGTTATTCCATAATTAGTCCGCGCAGGCGGACTTCGCCTGTGTAGCCGCGAATTCTATTCGCCTGGGCTTTTTAAACCGCTACCGCTTGCAAAGCGTCCTTTACTCGTTGGTTTCTAATTTCTCCACCATGAGTAACACAAGCAGCATCAACTATGTCGTCATCAAAGTTGATTTGCAAAGTTTTATCTTTTATTAAAAGTTGCATTAGTGAAGTAACGTTCTTTGCATACAGTTGGCTGGCGTGTACTGGCATTGATGAAGGTAAATTAATTGGTCCGATAATTGTTACGCCGTTCCAAATAATATCTTTACCTGCTTCTGTACAAGCACAGTTTCCACCTTGTTCTGCGGCTAAGTCTACTATTACTGAACCGGGTTTCATTTGCGCTACCATTTCTTCTGTCACCAGTCTGGGGGCTTGTCTTCCTGGTACTTGGGCGGTGGTAATGACAATATCGGAGTTTTTGACGTGGCTAGCTACTAGTTCTTGGGTACGCTTTTTACTGTCTTCGGAAATTTCTTTGGCGTAACCACCGGCGGCGACGGTTTCTTCTTCGAGTTTGACTTCGACGAATTTCGCCCCTAAGCTTTGGACTTCTTCTTTAACGGCTGGGCGGATGTCAAAGGCTTCTACTACTGCTCCTAGTCTACGTGCGGTGGCGATCGCTTGCAATCCTGCCACACCTGCACCCATAATAAATACTTTGGCGGGAGCAATTGTCCCTGCAGCGGTGGTTAACATGGGGAAGTATTTCGGTAATGCCGCCGCCGCAATCAATACTGCTTTATAGCCCGCCAGTGAAGCCTGGGAGGATAAGGCATCCATGCTTTGCGCCCTGGTGGTACGGGGGATTAATTCCATACTCAAAGCCGTAATTTGCCGATTTGCTAATTGTTGGGCAATTACGGGATTTCCCAGGGGATTGAGGAAGCTAATTAATACAGAACCTGATTTGAGTAATTCAACTTCTGTCCGGCCATCTTCTCTGGTTTGGGGTGGGCTAACTTTGAGTAAAATATCTGCTTCACTCCATAATTGAGTAGAATCATGGCTAATTTTTGCCCCTGCGGCTTCATAGTCAGCATCACTGAAAAATGCTTTTTCTCCCGCACCAGCTTCTACCCAAACTTCTAAACCTTGTTTGACTAATTTACCTACGGTGTCAGGAATTAAAGCTACACGCCGTTCACAAACTTCTATTTCTTTCGCAACTGCTATTTTCATGAAATCTCCTAGAAATAAATCCCTTGACTATTAATTAAGCTGTCGGGATGATTAACCATGAATTACCTTTGTAGATAGAACTTTCAACCTTTTTGTTTTTCCTATCCTTGGGCTTTATTCACAATCTCAACTTGACAATATGCAAATATCATCCTGGCAAAATAGCTATAAGTAGAATTAGTTATCGCACATCCTATGCCGATATCTACATTTTGTATATTGTTCTTCAGATTATTTTATATTTGGAAAAAATCTCACTCTGAAAGTTTTATTTATTTAAAATATACTTGTGTACTAAAATATTTATAATTAGCAATAAAAGTTATCCTTTAGCAATACAAAACTATCAGGACTTACGCAAAATATCTCTCAAACCCTCATTTCTCTGTGTTCTCTGTGCCTCTGTGGTTCGTTTACTCCGTAACTAGTGCGTAAGTCCTAACTATATAATCTGGATTTTATCTCTTGTTGGCTGGGTCAAACCCAATAAACACCTACTCAATAATTTATTCACAAAGCCAAAAACAACACAATTTCGTTTATTCGTTTCATCGCAGGTTAGTACTGCGCGTAAGTCCTATAATCTTAGTTTCAGGAATGGAAGTTTTCACTAAAAAGGCACTTTTATCTTTCACCAACGTCAATTGTCAAGTATATAGTAGTAAAGTTTAGTTACAAATACTGATACTTCGTGACAAACTACCAACTAGAGGAAACCTAATTTATGAAACGCCTACTTTCTGCCTTGGCCGTGACTAGCTGCTTATTAGCGGGTTTACCAGCGATAACTTTAGCCCAGAATGGTTTAACACTTTTTAGCGGTGTTAACAGCGCAAATCAGTTACCCTTTCGGTTAGATTTTGGCGGACAAACCAACAGCACAGATCGTTATATACTCAGAGTTCCTGCCAAACAAATGAAACTAGCAGTAGCTCAATTTGCCATTACTTATCCTGATTATTACAAGGGAACTTTTGATCCCAAAAGTGTTGAAGTCATAGTTAAAGGTAAAAAAGTCCCCCTATCTGAAGTCAAATGGGATAAAGAAGGTGGTGTGATTCAAATATTTCCTGAAGAACCAGTTCCCGCTGGTCGCAAAGTCGAGTTAGTCTTATCCAATGTACAGAATCCAGCTTTTGGGGGAGTTTACTATTTCAAATGTCAAGTTCTTTCCCCCGGTGATGTCCCATTACTGCGTTATCTTGGTACGTGGATTATCAGTATTACCTAAACAGGGAAGAGGGAAGAGGGAAGAGGCAAGAGGGAAGAGGGAAGAGGCAAGAGGCAAGAGGCAAGAGGCAAGAGGCAAGAGG
>NZ_JAQMSE010000146.1:0-53133 GCF_028330045.1 Aphanizomenon sp. CS-733/32 | reverse complement strand
GAATAAGAAAGTGTTCGTTTCCTCCATGTTCCCTTCCTTCGTGCTACGCACATTAGTCAGGGAACTGTCGTCAACTCACGCGCCATTCATCCCACGCTCCTAAGAGTGAGACGTGGGGCTTCTGTCGGTTAAGCTAAATTTTGCCTATATCTCTCCCCATAAACAGAAAATAATGTTTAAATAAGCGCAGGACAAGCTTGTGGCGAGGTTCACTAGATGAAATTGCGGGAATTATTAGCGGCTGTAGATGGAATTGAGTCTGTAAATATACCAGATATTGATATTCAAGGACTGAAAACTAATTCCCATGCCTGTGGTGTGGGCGATTTGTTTATTGGGATGCCAGGAACTAGGGTAGATGGTGGGGAGTTTTGGTCCGGGGCTTTGGCTGCTGGTGCTGTAGCGGCGATTGTTTCCCCCGAAGCAATGAGGAAAAATCCGCCGACAGCAAACTCTGTGGTAATTAGTGCTGAGAATATGACTCAGGCTTGCGCTCAAATAGCTGCGGCTTTTTATGGTTATCCCGGACAAAAACTGAAAATGGTGGGTGTGACGGGGACAAATGGGAAAACTACTACCACTCATTTGATTGAATATTTCTTAACTCAGGCTAATTTACCGACGGCGTTAATAGGTACGCTGTATACGCGCTGGCCTGGTTTTGAAGAGACTGCTGTGAATACTACTCCTTTTGCGGTGGATTTACAGCAACAATTGGCTAAAGCGATGAATGCTGGTTGTGATACTGGGGTGATGGAAGTTAGTTCTCATGCTTTGCACCAGGGTAGGGTTTTGACTTGTGCTTTTGAGGTGGGGGTATTTACTAATCTCACTCAGGATCATTTGGACTATCATTTGGATATGGAGGATTATTTTGCCGCGAAAGCGTTGTTATTTAGTCCTAATTATCTGCAAGGACGGGCAATTATCAATGCTGATGATATCTACGGTCAACGGATAATTGCATCTTTGCATCGGGAACAGGTTTGGAGTTATAGCGTTAATGATAGTACGGCTGATTTTTGGATGAGTGATTTAAGTTATCAACCCCATGGGGTGAGTGGGATTTTACATACTCCTCAAGGTAATGTGGCTTTTAGTTCGCCTTTGGTTGGTCAATATAATTTAGAAAATCTTTTGGCTGCTGTGGGGGCGGTTGTCCATTTGGGGTTAGATTTGCAATTGGTAGCAGGTGCTATTTCTGGGTTTCCCGGTGTTCCTGGACGGATGGAACGGGTACAAATTAGTTCACAACAGGATATTAGTGTGATTGTGGATTATGCCCATACTCCTGATAGTTTGGAGAATTTGCTGAAGGCGGCTCGGCCGTTTATTCCTGGTAAAATGATATGTGTATTTGGTTGCGGGGGAGACCGCGATCGCACTAAACGTCCGAAAATGGGGAAAATTGCGGCGGAACTCGCAGACATAGCGGTGGTGACTTCAGATAATCCTCGCACGGAAGACCCGGAAAAGATATTAGAGGATGTGCTGGCAGGTATTCCTGATCTGGTACAGGCAATGGTGATGAGCGATCGCTCTACCGCCATTCGGACGGCTATTTTACAGGCTCAACCTGGAGACGGTGTATTATTAGCCGGTAAAGGTCACGAAGACTATCAAATTCTCGGTACTGAAAAAATTCACTTTGACGACAGAGAACAGGCACGAGAAGCTTTACAGGAAAGAATAAATAACCAAAATTAGATCATTATTTCTGTCAGAGTGGGGTTGTCCCACTCTTCCTGACTCCTGAGTGGTAATTCAGATACTTCTAACTTCCAAAGGTAAAAAAATAGTCAAAACTTCCCCATTTTGGGGACGTTGACGCACAATTAATTTCCCCCCAATTGCTTGAAATAAATGCTTAGTTGCCGCCATATTTAAACTAATTGCTCCTGTTTCCGGCTGAAACATCAATAATTGACCCAATGACTTCCGAATTGGTGGCGTTGTCCTGTAGCTTTGATCTTGACAATCAAACTGAGGAGATAATTGCAACTTTAACTGATCACCTGCCGGAATTACTTGCACCTGAATACAACTACCAGCAGGTAAACTGCGCGTAAAATTCTCGATTAAACTAGTAAGCACCCTATCCAGCATTGCCGGATTACTAACCACCGTCGGTAACTGCTTCGGTAAAACCACATTTAAAGTTAAATTACGCCGGGTTGCCGCCAATTGCCAACGGGGAATACTCTGTTGTAAAATCTCATCCAAACACATCGGCGATAATTGGGAATTAGCAAATTTTGAAGGTTGTGATAAATTCTCTAACTCTGCCGCCTTGAATAATAACTCCATCCGGTCAATTTGCTCAGTACATTCATGATCAATAACCTCTAACCGACCGATAACATTAACAGGTAAATCCTTCCTTTTTAATAGTAACCGCGTCAGCATCCGAATAGTTGTTAACGGAGTGCGAACCTCATGAGCAAAGGCTTGGAGCAATTCCACATCAGAACGAGATGGAGATTTCGGCGGTGGAGTAGGTGAATGACAAGATAATGAAGTATGCGTAACTGGATTACTTTCTGCGGGAATAGTTAACTCTTGCAGTAATAACTGACTAAATTGAATTACAACTTGATAATCTGGAGCAACAAAAGGATAATTTTGTACCTTAACATCTAAGTCAGCAAACAATTCAGGGTTAGTTAAAACCACCCTAGCACCTATAGATTCCCAAGCCTTTTGGACAACTGCTGATTCAAAAGAAAACAAAAATTCCTTCTTACCATTCTCATTTTCCGCTAAAACCAAAACTAATCTAAATTTATCTGTAAATATCAAGCAAAACTGTTCCACACCCAGAGGATCAGCCGGTAACAAAGGTAAAATAGATTCTTGAAAAGTAGCAGTATGGGGAGTATTTGTTTTTATATTATTTATATTCTGCGTCACTTCTGACGGCATCATAAATGGCATCAACGCCAAAGGATTAAAAGGTCTAGCTGTAAAAGTTATTGTTTGTAATTGTTGTGCTAGTTGGGGGTGACTAAATAAAGGTGCAGGTGCAGCTAATACCAAACCTTGAGGATCATGAGATGAACTCGTGGCTAAAGTTTTCAACAGCAAGTTCTCCGTAGCCGCCAAACTCACACGCCATTGCTGCTCCGCCTTAGCCGTAGAACACTCAACGACAGGAGATTGATTTTCAGATAAAACTTCCTTGAGACTTGGCAAAATCCATTCGTACACAGGTTTTAACCTCTTGATTGCTTCAGCAGCTAATGGTAGTTATATTAGACATTTGCACTCTACATCCACGAGATTATCGTCATTGGGGTGAAGATAGAAAGTGGTATAACCGAACCTTTAAGGTGCAATATCCTCTCTTTGTTACCAAATCAGTCACCCATTGCCAATCCCAAAAAAGATGCGGCTGAGTCTTTAAGATGGAGAATATATAGATAGTGGCTACCTGTGAGCATCAAACCGTTAATATTCGATAGCCATGAGTACAATTAAATTGGCTCTTTTCAATAAAAGCGTTTTAATTTAGTTATTGAAAAGTTGTCATTTCGTCAGTTATCTGGACTTTTGGTTCATGACTTTTGGTTGTAGAAATTTAATTCTTTTTTAAGACTTGCTCCTGGGTATCACTCACAGTAAAATCCATCACTTCAACTATCCAACTTTGGAAATCAACATGAAAAAGCTCATTTCTTTTCTAGTTAGTGGCGTTTTAGCAGTTGGTATGGTTGGTTGTCAAGAGGCACCAAAAACAGGTTCAGAAACTACTGGTACTAGCACCACAACCCCCGTTGTTCCAGGCAAACCCGATTCTGATACCAACAGAATTATGGATAATTCTACCACAACTCCTACTGCAACTCCTATGACGATTTCTACCCCAACTCCCACTTCAACTCCTACTGCAACTTCTAAATCCACAACCGGCGTGAAAGGTGTCAAGGTAGAAGCTAGTGCGAAGACTGAGAAAAAACCCTAGTACCGCAAGGCGTTCGTCAAAATTCAAAATTCAAAACCAAGACAGTATAGGCTTTCAACAATTGAGAATGGTCGGTTGATTTACGCCGTGTTGTACTAGTTATTTGATTTCATAGCCCTCTCACCTATCTTGCAGGTAGGTGATGAAATTGCTATAGCGATATTTAATCTAATCCCATAACTTGCCGATAACGAGGTGCTAATTGATCTAAATTAGCTGATTTAGGCTGTGTTTCCCAGTGACTTCGGTTAAATAACTCTTGTCGCAGTTCATCAATATTAATTGTAGTAATTTTCCCATTACTAATAATTTGCTTGCCATTTACCCAAGCACTATTAACAACATTGACAGGACGACCTAAAACTAATAAACCAATGGGATCTATGCGGGGAAGTAATGATAAATTATTGAGATCATATAAAACTATATCAGCTTTTTTACCAACAGTAATAGAACCAAGCTCATCTTCTACATTTAAACCTTTTGCACCTCCTAAAGATGCCATTTTTACAGCTTGACGGGGTGGAATCCAGGATTGATAATCTGGTTCTGTAAGATTATGTAGAATCGAACCAATTTTAATAGCTTCTAACAGGTCTTGGGAGTCATTACTAGAAGCACCATCACAGCCAAAAGTCACATTAATCCCCGCTTGAATACATTTGATAATTGGGGCAATACCACTGCCTAAACGGAGGTTACTTAAAGGATTATGAACGACTGTAGATTGTGTTTGGGCAAGAATATTAATATCAGATTCCTTTAACCATACACAATGTGCTAAAGTTGTGCAACTGTTTAAAAATCCAAGTTGTTGTAAATGTTGAACCGCAGTACAACCATATTTTTCTTCAGCCAATTTTTCTTGGGCTTTGGTTTCTAATAAATGGGTATGACGACAAAGATCATACTTATTACTTAATGCGATACATCCTATAAATAAATCATCACTGCATAGCTGAATTCCCGTTGGGGCAACTAAAATATTAATTCCTACCTCTGGTTGATGAAATTGTTTTACTGCTGTTTCCATAATTGCTAAAGTTTCTCCCGAAGAGCGAAAATAAGGTTCATGATTTGCTTGTAATTCTCCATTAGGTATGCCCATACTCAAAGATTCATCTTGAATTAGAGGGGCAATAAAAGCTCGGATACCTACTTCTTGATAAGCCCGAACTGCGGTAGAAATTGTCTCTAATTCTTGTCCAGGAATTAATACTAAATGATCGACTACACTTGTTCCTCCGGAAAGTAAAGTTTCTACGGCCGTTCCCAAAGCACTAAGATAAACTTGTTCTGTATTTAAAGGAGTGAAATCATATAAATGTGCTAACCATAATTCAAGAGGTAAAGGGGGAATTGCTCCTCGTTGCCACATTTCCGAAGAATGGGTATGGGCATTAAAAAAACCAGGGAGCAGCAGTTTATTCTCTCCATTAATTTCTGTACCAATTATTTCTAAATTAGGGGTAACAGCGGTAATTTTACCATCTACAACCTGTACATCTGTAGTTACGTAACTATCAGCAACGCTAATTAAAGTATTTTTAATTGTAAAGTTCATGATTTTAACCTTAATTAAGTAATTGACCATTAATATAATTTTAAGCTACAACATAAAAACGATATCGAGAATTGGCATTTATGAATCTACCCACTCGGAAATTAGGATTTGCACCAAATAACTGGCAAGTAAATCAGACATTTGCAGATATTACTCGTCCTCAAAAGACTCCACAACCAGCCATTTTAGCAACAGAAACTAAAACTCTGCGTTGCGACTTATCCAAAGTTGCTATTATTGTTATTGATATGCAAAATGATTTTTGTCATCCTGATGGTTGGTTAGCACACATTGGTGTAGATGTTACCCCTGCCCGTCAACCGATTGTCCCTCTACAACAATTATTATCACAACTGCGGGCTGCTGGTATACCTATAATTTGGCTAAATTGGGGTAATCGTCCAGATTTACTAAATATCAGCGCTGGTTTATTGCACGTATATAACCCCACAGGGGCAGGTATTGGACTAGGTGATCCCCTGCCCAGCAACGGTTCTCAGGTACTAATGCAGGGCAGTTGGGCTGCTGCTGTGGTAGACGAACTAGAACAGCTACCAGAAGATATCCGGGTTGACAAGTATCGTATGAGTGGATTTTGGGATACACCCTTAGACAGTATTTTGCGAAATTTGGGTATAACTACAATTTTTTTTGCTGGTGTAAATGCTGATCAATGTGTTTTGTCAACTTTGTCTGATGCCAATTTTTTAGGATATGACTGTATTTTAGTCAAGGATTGTACGGCGACAACTTCACCGGAATATTGTTGGTTAGCAACTTTATATAATGTCGAACAATGTTTCGGGTTTGTAACAGATTCCTCGGCAATTGTAGCCGCAATTCATCATTAATTTAACTGAAGTAAAAACACCAATTACCAATATGTACGCTACTAGTTGTGTCATTCCAGTTGTCAAATCTCCCAAAGACTATCAAGCATATCGGATTAGTCCCCATGACTCTAACCGATTAGCAATTATCTTTGATTCTGCCAGTGCAAATACTTCTTTAACTTGTTGTATAGAAATCTTTGATGTTGATGGACAAACACCACCAAATCGGCATCAACGGGCTGTAGAAATGTTTTTTATCCTCAAAGGAGAAGGAACCGCAATTTGTGATGGAAAAACAGTAAATATCAAAGCTGGAGACAGTTTACTAGTACCACCAACAGGGACTCATTTAATTAGAAATACTGGTGAAAATCGTCTTTATGTCTTAACAATTATGGTTCCCAATGAGGAGTTTTCGGAACTAATTCGCAGTGGTATGCCTGTAGAATTAGATGCTGAAGATATAACTATTCTGGGAAGATTAGATTCTTTGAAGTTTTTTTAGATCAATACTGTTGCCAAAAATCTGGAACCCTATTGATATCGTAACGATTCTATCGGGTTTCAGCCCTATATTTAGGGTTTGCTGAATAAGTTGTCTGTAAGGGGAGGTGACAGGTGCTACGCCACGGGGATAGGGAAGGAATTTTCTTCTTTCTTTCTCCTGAACTCCGAACTCCGAACTCCGAACTTGCGCTTCTGGGTCCGGAGCGTGAGACAAATTCATAGTTTTATTCAGCAACGCCCTTTTCTCCATGCATCAGGAAAAGTATAACTTTTTATTAAGTTAAGTCAAGCAACCTTAAGACCTGTATAGATAGGTAGATCAAGAGGAATCTGAGGATGGTAAGCTAAATGGTGAAATATAAAAGTGACTTAGGACGAAGTGTTAAATGGGTGTTTCCTTAACGGCTCCTCTCCTCCTTCGGGCTGCTCGTGGTGAACAAGTAGATCGTCCTCCTGTATGGATGATGCGACAAGCGGGACGCTACATGAAAGCTTACCGGGATTTGCGGGAAAAATATCCTTCATTCCGCGATCGCTCAGAAATTCCCGAAGTAGCGATCGAAGTTTCCCTCCAACCCTGGAGAGCTTTCCAACCCGATGGAGTAATTTTGTTTTCCGATATTGTCACTCCCTTACCAGGAATGGGGATTGACATGGATATTGCGGAAGGAAAGGGACCGATTATTTATTCGCCCATACGCACTAAAGAACAAGTTGATCAACTGCATTCCTTAGATCCAGAATCAGCACTGCCGTTTATTAAAACGATTTTGCAAGCATTACGGCAGGAAGTAGGTAATCAATCAACGGTGTTAGGCTTTGTTGGCGCACCTTGGACATTAGCAGCTTATGCGGTGGAAGGTAAAGGTTCTAAAACCTATTCCATCATCAAAAACATGGCTTTCTCAGATCCGACAATTCTCCATCAGCTACTCACAAAATTAGCAGATTCCATTGCTGATTATGTCCGCTATCAAATTGATTGTGGCGCTCAAGTAGTACAAATGTTTGATTCTTGGGCAGGACAATTAAGCCCTCAAGATTATGATACCTTTGCTCTACCTTATCAAAAAATGGTGTTTGAGAAAGTTAAACAAACTCATCCTGACACACCATTAATTTTGTTGGTGACAGGTAGTGCGGGACTTTTGGAAAGAATGCCAGCTTCCGGTGCAGACATCATTACTGTAGACTGGGCAGTAGATATGGCAGATGCTAGAGCCAGATTAGGTAAGCACGTGAAAGTACAGGGTAATCTTGATCCAGGTGTGTTGTTTGGTTCTAAGGCATTTATCCGCGATCGCGTTTTGGACACCGTTCGCAAAGCTGGTAACTGGGGACACATCCTCAACCTTGGCCATGGTGTACTCCCCGAAACACCAGAAGAAAACGTCGCCTGCTTCTTTGAAACCGCCAAAAACCTCAACGCTTTGGTTTAACAAATTCAGTAGGGATAAGGTATCTTTTCCCTATTGAAAATATTTAATCTCCTGATTCCATAAATCAAATTTATCCGAAAAAACTCTTGACTATTTTCGTTGTTGAATAATACAATCAAGTTGGTAAGTTGAATTTTTTCGACACACCTCCCCCGAACCTTGAAAACCCTATAATCTCGTTGAGGTGTGTCGAAGTCTTACGCACCAAAGGTTTCAGGCGACAAAATCCGCCATTTTGTCAGAAAATTTTTCCATTTTTCTGAGGTGTGTCGAAATGGGTATCTGAAACCCTTACCCAGTAAGCTTTCCAGAAGTGAACTCTTTACAAACCAACTTCCCCGCAAGGGGATGGAAACGTTTGATAATGTTGCCAGAAGCCTTCGACGCTTTCTTTACAAACCAACTTCCCCGCAAGGGGATGGAAACCCCCAGGAATGTGAACAGCAAACTGGTTACAGGCACTCCTTTACAAACCAACTTCCCCGCAAGGGGATGGAAACGGCAAGGGTGGAAACGGAGGAAACTCCGCCTCCCAACTTTACAAACCAACTTCCCCGCAAGGGGATGGAAACTTTCTGCTCTGGGGTGAGGGCACCCGCAGCAGCAGTTTGACTTTACAAACCAACTTCCCCGCAAGGGGATGGAAACCATCTATCTCACCTCCAGCAAGAACAATATTAGTGTTTTCTTTACCAACCAACTTCCCCGCAAGGGGATGGAAACACGAGATTGCGTTTGGATAAAAACCCTGAGCCTCCTTTACAAACCAACTTCCCCGCAAGGGGATGGAAACTTGAGGGCGTTGACGATCAACTTGTGGGTTCCGGTCCTTTACAAACCAACTTCCCCGCAAGGGGATGGAAACGTTGTTTTTCCATAAACATTGCGAGGCAATACTGGCTTTACAAACCAACTTCCCCGCAAGGGGATGGAAACCAAATGTGTCAATATGAGCGAAATGTTTTCAACTTTACTTTACAAACCAACTTCCCCGCAAGGGGATGGAAACGTTGCTCATTTGCACGAGCAGGAAGAGTTACTATTTTTCTTTACAAACCAACTTCCCCGCAAGGGGATCGAAACATAATAACATAATGTCTAGCCTGACGTTTTTCAGGCGATAAACTTTACAAACCAACTTCCCCGCAAGGGGATCGAAAAAAGTGAACTTCTCTGAAGTATGCTATGCTATTTTTCTTTCCATACCTTGCCATAACGACAATTTTTAACACCTACTTACTGATTCATAAAATTAGCAGTTATGAAAGACACCCTAAAAATTCGCCCCATGAACAGACCCGAAGTGGCTTTAGCCATTAAATGGGCAGCCATAGAAGGTTGGAATCCAGGCATTTATGATGCCGATTCTTATTATCAAACCGACCCCCAGGGCTTTTTATTGGGCGAATTAAACGGTGAACCAATTGGCTGTATTTCCGCTGTTGCTTACGATGAACACTTCGGGTTTATAGGTTTTTACATTGTCAAACCAGAGTATCGCGGGCGTGGTTTCGGCATCCAACTTTGGCAAGCAGCAATGGACTATCTGGGTACTAACCGTAACATCGGTTTAGATGGAGTAATCGCCCAACAGGAGAACTACAAAAAGTCCGGTTTCCACATCGCCTATAAAAATATTCGCTACCAAAGAACAGGCGGTGGTATAATACCCCCTGATATCGTCCTCCTAGACACAGTTCCCTTTGAGGAATTAGTCGCCTATGACCGGCAATTTTTCCCCGCCCCAAGAAGGAAATTTTTACAACATTGGTTGCATTTACCCAACAGCGCCGCCTGTGGTATTCTCAACAATGGACATTTAACAGGTTATGGAGTCGTTCGCCGCAGCGAATCAGGTTACAGAATCGGTCCCCTATTTGCCGACAATGAAGAGATTGCTGATAAAATATTCCAAGCATTATTAACGAAAGGTATTAATACTTCGGTGTTTATTGATATTCCCGATATTAACCCACAGGCTCTGGCATTAGCACAACGTCACCAAATGCAGCCCGGATTTGAAACCACTCGGATGTACACTAAAGGCACTCCAGATTTACCCATGCACCGCATCTTTGGAGTCACCAGTTTAGAACTCGGCTAGATATCACATGATTCATCAAAATTGCCAAATTTATGCCGAAAAACCGCGTTTTATGAGTATCTTTGTTGATACAGCGGTTTCCGCTCTTATAAGGTACATCTTAGCCCCCTCATCGCTTGCGGGGAGGGGGTTGGGGGTGGGGTTCTTGTACCTCATAACATCGAGAAGTGCTGTATTTCTGTTTAGTTGCTGAAAATAAACCTGTATTTTGTTATAATCGCTTTTAAAGGTTGAAGGAAAAACTATGCAATTTACTTTAGATATTCCTGAAGAATTAGTAACTCAACTGCAATTATTTAAGCATCAAATACCACAAATTTTAGAGTTAGGAATCCGAGAAGTAAATGCTGCATCCCAACCTGGATTTACAGGTATGGCAGAAGTATTAGAATTTTTAGCACAGTTACCAACATCAGCAGAAATTATTGCTTTACGTCCTTCGGTAGAATTACAAGAACAGATTAGTAGTTTATTAGAAAAAAATCGAACTCAAGGTTTAACTCCTGCGGAAGAAATGATTTGGGAACAATATCAATATTTAGAGCATTTGGTCAGGATAGCCAAAGCCAGGGCTTTATTAAAGTTAAAAGCAGGTGAATAAACTACATGAGTACATACATTTCATCTGCTTTGAGAAAATTAGTTTATGAGCGTGCTAAAGGTTGTTGTGAATATTGTTTAATTCCTGAAATTACTACCTTATCTACTCATGAAATAGATCACATTATTGCTGAAAAACATGATGGGTTGACAGAAGCTAATAATTTAGCTCTTTGCTGTGTTTTGTGCAATAAACACAAAGGTAGCGATTTAGCGTCAATTGATCCAGATACAAAACAACTGACTCCACTGTATCATCCACGTCAAGATTATTGGCATCAACATTTTCAATTAAATGGTGCTAAATTTATTCCTCTGACAGCAGAGGGAAGAGTCACGGTGAAATTACTACAAATAAATCGTATTGATAGATTAAAGGAACGAGAATTACTTGTACAATGTGGGATGTTAAATCCACCAATATAGTAGAGTGAATTAGAAAAAAATTGATACAATAGTAAAAAATCTTTAATTTGCCTTAAATTGGATTAATATTTAATTTATAAAACCTCTCCCATACCCAAATAACAACCAAAACTGCCAAATCCATGACCAAAAAACGTATTTTAGTTACAGGTGCAAGTGGCTGTATCGGTCACTATATCAGCGAAGCCTTAATTCAAAACACCAACCACGAATTATATTTACTAGTTAGAAACCCCAATAAACTCCAAGTTGATACCACAGTCCGTCCTGGAATCACCATTCTCCAGGGTGATATGCAAGAGATTGGTAAATTCTCTAATTTACTCAAAACCATTGATATTGCCGTATTAACAGCCACTTCCTGGGGTGGTGAGGGCATTTTTGATATTAATGTCTTCAAAACTCTAGAATTAATGAACCTGCTAAATCCCGAAAGATGTGAACAGGTAATTTATTTTTCCACTGCGAGTGTTTTAAATAAGGAAAATAAACCACTTAAAGAAGCTGGAGAAATTGGTACAGATTATATCCGTTCTAAATATGATTGTTTACATCAAATCGAAAAGTTAGCTATTTTTCCCAAAATTACTACAGTTTTTCCTACCTTAGTTTTAGGTGGTGATGACAAAAAACCCTATTCTCATCTCACATCTGGTATTCCTGAAGTTACTAACTATATTAATTTGATTCGTTTTTTACAAGCAGATGGCAGTTTTCACTTTATTCATGGTAAGGATATTGCCACAGTTATCCAATATTTAATTGATTATCCACCACAACTGGGAGATCCCCGCCGATTTGTGTTAGGACAATCTTCTTTAACTGCAAATCAAGCCATTGAAGAAGTTTGTGCTTATTTCCGTAAAAAGATTTATTTCCGTATTCCTTTATCTTTAGGTTTAGCAAATGTGATTATTGCTGTATTCCGCATTCAAATGGCAGCTTGGGATAGATTCTGTATGAATTATCGTCATTTTAGTTATGCGAATGCCATTAATCCTAGCAGTTTCAATTTACCAAATTACTGTGCCACAATGACTGATATTTTGAAAATTAGCGGCGTGAAAGCGGGAATTTAGATTACAGCCATTTTCAGGTGTAGGTAGGTTAGGAATGTGAATTAACCTGAGTTCGGTGTTAGGAGTTTCTCCTTCGGAGACGCTACGCGAACAGAGCTATGATTTTTTCAAGGAGATCATCAGGGTTTGAGACTCATATTTGGGGTAGTTTTCCAAAAATTATCTTATGTCGAACTCAGGTGAATTAAATAAAGTGCAAAAGTAAAAAAGTAGGGTGTGTTAGCGACAGCGTAACGCACCATTCCACATTAAGCCAGAATTGCAGGTTATTAAATTTGCGTTCCTTAGCAGGGAATGGGGAATTAGCAAACAATTCCCAATTACCACTAATTGACACTTTCACTAGTACAAAACGGCGTAAATAAACCAACCATTCTAAATCGTTAAAAAGCCTATACTGTCTTCGTTTTGACTTTTGACTTTTGACTTTTGACTTCCGCCCCCTCTTGCCTTGCTATAGCGACAATTTTCAACGCCAACCTACTTATCTAATCTTGAATGTACTCTTTACCTGAAACTAAAGCCATTTCAGCGCGAACAAATTCTCTACCTAAATAAGCTGCATGATCTAATAAAGTCACAGGACAATTTGGAGTTTCTTCAAAAATCTTGATACAGAGTTCTTTGGCTGTACGTCCGCTAAATACAGTTCTATGGCTTCTTTCCACTTTACCGCGCGCAGGAATCACCTCACCTGTTTCGGGATTTACGGCTAAACCACGTTCGTTAATCACATTAGTGAAATGTTTGGCATAAATTAATCTTTCCTTTTGGTCTATGTAGATAATAAAATAGCCCTTGGGGTCAAGATCAATATGACGGTGAGAAAGTTTATGATCAATTGCTGTCAAATCTTCGAGTAGTAAATTCTTATGCATTGTCAAAAGCAAATTTATAGAAAGAGTATTTTCAGATTACATCAATATACAATATATAGATCCCCGATTTCTTTGAGAAGTTGGGGATCTATTTTAATCTATCTCCTTATTTAAAAGGTAACTCTGCATTAATGGCATCCATTTCTTTTTGTTCTAGTTGATTGACTTCCCGCACCCAAGGCAGGATAATCTGCCCTAAACGGTGGTTATAAAAGCGATGTAGGCTGTAATTCGGGGTGGCAGGGAAACCCCGGCGTTTTTTATGTTTACCACCAGCGCCGGGATCAAAATTTTGGATACCATGAGCGATCGCCCATGCAATTGGTGTATAATAACAAGCATCAAAATGTAAGCAATCTATGTCTTGAAAACTCCCCCAATAACGTCCATATAGTTTATCTTCTTTAAATAAACAAAAGGACATACCCACTGGTTGACCTGGATCTTCTTGATAATAAGCCGCAAAAAATACCACCCGATGCCGATAATTATGTTGTAACTGTTGAAAAAACTGCTTTGTCAAATACTTACTTCCCCACCAACCAAATTTATCACAGGTATCAGCATAAAAGTCATACATTAACGGAAACATAGAGTTAGGAATTTCCTCACCAGTTAACGCTTGCAATCTTAAACCTGCCTTTTCTACAGCTTTACGTTCCCGTTTAATATTCCGTCTTTGATTAGCATTAAATCCAGTTAAATAATCATCAAAAGTTTGAAAGTTGGCATTTTCCCAAATATAACTATGATGTAGCCAAGTTGTAAAACCCTGACTTTCTAAAATCGGTCGCCATTGGGGATCAACATAGAGAAAATGACAACCAGAAATCCGATTTTTTACACAAAAACTATCAATTTCATGGAGCATTAAAGCTGTAATTTCTTCCTCATTTTCCCCCGCAGCAATTAAAAAGCGATAGCCTTCCGCCGGGGTAAATGGAGTCATACCGAGCAACTTTGGATAGTAATCTATTCCCAACCGAGAAGCTAATTCCGCCCATTGATGATCAAAAACAAATTCGCCCTGGCTATGTCCTTTTAAATATAATGGAGCAGCCGCAATTAAAGTTCTATCTCGCCACAAAATCAAGTGATTTGGCAACCAACCAGTATTGGCTGTAACACTTTGAGATATTTCCAAATTGTGCAACCAATTCCATTCTAAAAAAGGCGTTTTTAATGGCATCGCTAAAGCATCCCATTCAACTTGGGGAACATCAGCGATTGTGTGCGTCCACACCAGAGAATAATGGGGTTTGTGTTCTTTGATCATTGTGTAAGTAGGTTAGTGTTAAAAATTGTCATTATGGCAAGGTGAGAGGTAAGAGTGAAGAAGTTTAGGGCGATTTTACAGGAGGCTTTAGTCCTGAGAGTGTCAGTTTTCTTTATTCCTTATTCCTTATTCCTTATTTTTTATTCACTTTTAACTCCTGACTCCTAAATTATTCTATAGTGTAAAAATACTTCTTGCTCGATTGTGGATACTTCTAATAGTTGTAACTTAGGAGCAAGATTAGATAAAAATCCTGTCCCCTCAACAGGTGAAGGCGCAATACTACCACCTAAAATCAGTGGACAAATAGTTAACCAGATTTCATCAATTAAATTAGATTCTAGGAAAGATGCCACTAATTGCCCTCCTCCCAAAATAGCTAATCGGCTAATTTGTAAATTTGTTAAATATTTTAAAGCAGCCAAAATGTCAATTTCTTGGCTAGGAGTTTCAAAGACTAAAACTTCTTCAAACTCTGATCTTTCTTGCCAAAAATAAGCTCCCAGAGAGGTTGTGAGTAACCATCGTCTTACTGGTTGTTGAAAAAATTTAATATCCGGATTCAGTTTGCCTGAACGGGAAATCACTATATGAACTGGCTGGGGGTGCTTATTTGCTATTTTTCTTTGTTGCAAGAGTATTGTCTCTGTGATGGTCATTGTTGTACCGTAGGCATGAAGAGTACCAGCACCAAATAAAACGGCATCAGCTGCAGCAATTTGTTTCCCCAGGTGTATTTTATCAACCACTGAGCCAAATCGAGCAGGCGATCGCTTAAAATCTGCTATTTTGCCATCAGCACTCATGGCTAAAACTACTGTGGTATGAGGACGATGTTGCATCATTGCATTACTTTGATATTTTTTATTAGGGGATATGTTTTCTCACAATTTATCACAATCAGACAACATTGAGAACTTTTAAAGATGCGAAGTGAGACAAACAATGGCTAAATTTCGTCAATCGTCATTTCGACAAATTTTAGTAACAAGAATACTGCTGGTATTTGTCCCAGTTTTATTAGTAGGAGAAATGGTTGCCCTCAATAAAGCCCGTTCTAGTCTATTAAATACTGCTCGACAAAATCTAACAGAAAGTGCGGTTAACAAAGGAGAAAAAATCAGTGATGATATTGCCGCTTTGCGCTCCAATTTAATTACAGCCAGTCAGACAAAAGTAATTAAATCTGGTTCACCTTTCCAAATTGAACAGTTTCTCAAACAGCTACAAAAACAACTACCAACTAAAATAGATTGTCTCCAATTCACCTACCTTAAAAAAGGTGAAATAATTGCCAGTAGTTGCGGGATGCAAGAAATTACCCCATCCGGTTTATCTCCCACCAGTGATGATGTTGATATTCAATTCATATTACCATCTCAATCTGGAAAAACTGGTAAAAAAGACAAACAAAATCAACTCCAGTTATTTTTATCAATTCCTATTGCTAACCAACGTGGTAATTTAGCTTACCGATTAAGCATTAAAACTACATTGTATCAACAAAATCCCAATCATCCAGGCTCATTGACGGGTCTTTTAGTAGTCATTGCTGAAGATGGTAGAGTTTTAGCCCACCCATTGCCAGAAAGAATCGGTACTAATATTAAAGATTATGCCGATGTAGAAAGAATACAAGCCATAGTTAAAAATGCTTTGGGTGGAAGTAATAATTCCAGTAATTTATCCTTTGTTGAAGGAGAGGAACTAGTTACAGGTTTTACAGCTACTACTAAACCTATCACCACAAGACCATCACAAAGATGGATTGTCCTAGCCGTTACAAGTGTAGAAAATGCCCTATTTGGTTTAGAAGAAATTAAACTAATTCTGATTGTTTTAACAGTTGGTTTAATTGGCGCAAGTTTATTGGCATCATTTTATTTAGTTCCTTATTTAGCCGGTCCTGTTGAAGAACTCCGCGATTATGCTGTTAATCTTCATAGTCATCATGCAGCACAACCCATTCCCCGCAACTTCAAAATTCGGGAATTTAACCAATTAGCACAAGCATTAGATCAAATGGTGGAAAGACTAAAAGATTGGGCGGAAGAATTAGAAATTGCTTGGAAAGAAGCCAAATCAGCTAATCAAGTAAAAAGCCAATTTTTAGCCACAACTTCCCATGAGTTAAGAAATCCCTTGAATATTATTATTAACTGTGTACGGTTAGTCCGTGATGATTTATGTGACAGTAGAGAAGAAGAATTAGAATTTCTCAAAAAAGCTGATGATACAGCGATTCATTTATTAAAGATAATTAATGATTTGCTAGATATTTCTAAAATAGAAGCTGGTAAACTTTCCGTAACTACAGTACCGCTGGATTTACGACAATTATTATTAGAGGTAATTAACTTACAATCAGTTAGTGTCCAATATAAAGGACTGCAATTAATTTGTGATATAGGTGATAAACCTATTCCCATAAAATCTGATGCCATTAAACTTAAACAAGTGCTAATTAATATTATTGGTAACGCTACTAAATTCACTGATGAAGGTAATATTCAAATTACGACAAGTATTTATCAGCATTATGTTTTAGTTTCCATAAAAGATACAGGAATTGGTATTGACCCAGGAGAACAAGGTAAACTATTTCGTCCTTTTGTCATGGTTGACGGTACAACTACACGCAAGTTTGAAGGAACTGGATTGGGTTTAGCAATTTCTCGGAATTTAATTGAACTCATGGGTGGTAAAATCACTTTAGAGAGTTTAGGGTTAAATCAAGGAACAACAGTAATTATTAAATTACCTTTGATTGATCTTGCCTTATTACCTAATCCAGAAAAAAAAGATGTGGTCAGAAATGGAGTTAGGAGTTAATTCTGGTTCTCAGAAATGTTGCGCCCATGATAAATTTAAAATTATAATCCTCCTAACATGAAGCGACTTTTTTCAGGTATTTTTGTGGTGACAGTTTTATTACTAACTCCTGGTTGTTCATCCAATACTAAGTCTACGGAAACACAGGTTTCACCTAGTATAATGACGAATCATGACGGACATTCAATGGGAAATATGAATCATGGGGATAATTCACAAATAACTGCATCTGATTATATCCATGCACACGCAATGAAAGATTCTGCGGACGGAAAGGTTGAATTTCATACTAAGTTTACCAAGCCAGGAACATATAAAATGTGGATGCAATTTAATCGCAACGGACAAATGAAAACCGCAGATTTTTGGGTAAATGTAGAATAGAAAATCGTAGGTTGCGTTAAGCAGGGGAAAGCATTTCTTGAGATTCATCCCCGTGATGCTACTGTTTTAGGTATTATTGATAATCAGTAGTGAGAGGTGCGATCGCGTCGTGGTAAAACTAAGTTTCCAGCTAAAATCACAAAAGCTATTTCTCCTGGTACTGTCTTTGTCCATATCCACTGGGGTAAGCTATGGGCGGATGACGCAGAAGCCCCAGTTTTGTATGGCTACGCCACGCAAGCTATTGTTAATTATCAATGGTTATGATTGTTTCTTTGGATAACCAAATTATCCAAGAATGATCATGATTAATTTTATAATCTAACAATACCTTGTCCAAATTGGAAAAAGCATTGACTTGTCCGTTGAGTTGAAGTATCAAACCCAAAATAAGGGTTGGGCTGCGCTATCGCTTAACCCAACAAAGCAGAAAATAGACAAGGTATTGAATCTAAGGGACGAATTATTACTTTTGAAAGCACTTCCTAAAACTGCCAAGTTTGTGAAAGTAGAAAATATATTTATGCTTTTTGATCTTTGAGATTTATCTACAGGATTTTTGTTTTATATTCGTAGTTTCCAATTTAATTTTAATCAAGGAGTGTCAAATGAGAAGGTTTATTAAAAATTTTCTAGAACTTACGAGTGATAAAAGCTTTATTCATTTGATCGAAATTATTGAGGTAATAGTTGCTAAATTACTATCTCTCTTGATGGTAATAGTAATTTTTGCCACGCTTGCTGACTTGGCAATATTTATTTTTAAGGAAATACTTTCTTCCGAAGAAGGTAGTTTTAGTCAGACATTGTTTAAAATTTTTGGACTATTTCTCAATGTTTTAATTGCTTTAGAAATACTAGAAAATATTACTGGCTACCTCAAAAAGCACGTTTTACAAGTTGAATTAGTTATTGTCACTTCTTTAATTGCTATTGCCAGAAAAATTATTATTCTTGATTTAAAAGTTACTGAAGGTATAGAAATTATTGGTTTGGGGATTGCGATTCTTGCCCTATCCATTAGTTATTGGATAATTCGGAGTAGTCACCAAAAATAAAATTATTACGTAGGAATTAATCAACTTTCTGCATAAAAAGGTGCGTTAATAAACGCACCCTAGGAAAATATTAACTGTCAGTTTTCATTTTCCAACCTGGTTTGACAACTTGACGACTTCTGGCAATTACCAAAGAATCATCAGGGACATCTTCTGTCACCGTTGAACCTGCGGCTATATAGACATCATTACCGACAGTAATAGGTGCAACTAACACAGTATTAGAACCGGTTTTGCTGCGATCGCCTATAATTGTCCTATGCTTCTTCACACCGTCATAATTAGCAGTGATTGTCCCCGCACCAACATTGACCTGAGTTCCGGTTGTGGTATCGCCTAAATATGATAAATGTGCTACATTAGTGCGATCGCCTAATTGGGTATTTTTCAACTCCACAAAATTACCAATTCTGCAACCTACACCCACCTCAGCGTGACCACGTAAATGTGCGTAAGGTCCAATTCGAGTTTGAGATTGAATCACACTATCTGTAATTACAGAATACAGAACCGTGACATTTTCACCCAATTCACTATTCTCAATTAAACTTCCCGGACCAATGCGACTACCAGCTTGAATCACCGTCCTTCCTCGCAAATGGGTTTGCGGTTCAATAATCACATCCGGCTGTAATTCCACCGTTTCATCAATAGTAATACTTGCCGGATCAATTAACGTCACCCCCGCTAACAACCATTTTTCCTTAATCCGTTTTTGCAAAATATCATTAGCAGTTGCCAATTGCAATCTATCATTAATTCCCAAAATTTCTTGATGATCTTTCACATCTACAGCCATTACCTTACCAACTTGAGTAACAGCATCCGTTAGGTAATATTCTTTTTGAGCATTATTAGCTTGCAAATCTGGTAATATCTTCGCTAAATCAGGCCAATTAAAACAATAAATACCCGCATTTACCCGATCATTTTCTCTTTGATTAGGAGTACAATCCTTATCCTCAACTATTTTTTGGACAATACCCTCACTATTCCGAAAAACCCTACCATAACCTTGGGGATTTGCTAATTGTGCAGTCAGAATAGTACAGGAATTTTGATTTTCTTGGTGAGTTTGTAAGAGGTTTCTTAAAGTTGCTGTCCGTAACAAAGGCACATCGCCATTTAAAATCAATAAATCCCCAGTATAACCCTCTAAATGGGGAAGTAATTGTTGGATAGCATGACCTGTGCCTAATTGTACAGCCTGTTCTACAAATTCCACACCATAAATAGAATCCATAGCTGTTTTTACTTCTGTGGACTGATAACCAACAATCACTAACTTACGGGAAGGTGAAAGAGGTTCAGCACTTTCAATAACGCGTTCAACTAAAGATATTCCACCCAAGGAATGTAAAACTTTAGGTAGATTAGATTTCATTCTTGTACCTTTTCCAGCCGCGAGAATTGCTACAACAACCATAATTAAATATCAGTGAGTTGGTGATAAATACTTTTTTGATTAACTCCCTTCCATGCCAGATCATATCAGTTAATCATTGCTACCTGTTGACTGTTCAGGTAAAATCTCCTGCGGTGTTGACGATCTTAACCACCTTTTGCGCCATTGTGAACTTGATTCCAATGTAGAAACTTGCACTTCCTCTTGTCGTCTTTTGAGGATCACTTCAGCAGTATCACTTAAATTAGGATCTCGATAAGGAATAGCAGCACGAGTTAATAAATGTTCGGCTTCAGCTTGAGAAAGAGGGGGCAAAGAGGATATAGTTGATCCCTGACCATGTTGAGGATATCCAACAATAGTCCCTGGAGTCCGTCTCCCTACTGGTGGAGTCGAACCAACAACCAAACCCGCAGTTAACAGCGCAGTCCGTACCGCCGCCGCACAGGAATAAGTAGCCAGTAACCCATTTTGATCCAAGCATTCTGATACTTTTTGGATAAATTCCACTGTCCATAATTGTGGACATTGGGGAGGTGAAAAGGGGTCAAGAAAAATTGCATCTGCTTGAAAACCTGATTCATGTACTTGGAGAATTAAGTTTCTAGCATCACCAATTAGTAAAGTAGCTTGCAAATAATCTATGTGGACTTGATGTTCAAACCCTATTTGAGTTAAAATTTTTATATATTTGTCCTCCCAACCATTGAATAACTGATGGTTAATTGCTGCTTGGGGGACAATGGGATTTAGTTCTAAGCCAATCACCTCCACACGACAACGAGGATTTACTTGCCAAATTGTCTGTAAAGCTGTCGCTGTGTTGTATCCTAGACCATAACAAATATCTAACAGCCGCACAAATCCCGTTTCGGCTAATACTGGTAATCGAGTCGGAATCGCAAATTTTAGCAAACTTTCCTGTTTTGCTCCATAGTGACTATGAAAGGCTTCATTAAACTCTGTGGAAAAAAAGGTAAAAGAACCATCTTGCGTTTGTTGGGGTATAAACATTTTAGGATTTTAGGAGTCAGGAGTCAGAAGGAAGAAAGAAGAAGAAACCCTGGGTGAGTCATTACCAATTACCAATTACCAATTACCAATGAATAATCAATTTATTGTTTCTCCAGAATGGCTGTTTGCAAACCTCAATAATTCTCAAGTTGTGATTGTTGATTGTCGGTTTTCTTTAGCTGATAGCCAATTAGGAAAACAACAGTATCAAACTAATCATATCCCAGGTTCTTATTATTTAGACTTAAATCAAGATTTATCTAGTCCTGTACAAGAACATGGGGGCAGACATCCTTTACCAAATATCACAGAATTAGCTGAAAAGTTATCAGCGATTGGGGTAAATTCCCAAAAAACTTTAGTAGTGGCTTATGATGATTCTCGCTTGGCTTTTGCCTCTCGTTTATGGTGGTTATTGCGGTATTTAGGACATGAACAAGTAGCTGTTTTAGATGGTGGTTTTGACCGTTGGCAAAAAGCAGGTTATGCCATTACAGATGTCATCACTACTGCGGAAAGAGGAACATTTATTCCCCAATTACAAGGGGATAAAGTTGTAGATTTTGCCTATGTTAAAAATCACAAAGATAGTGAAAATGTGGTTTTAATAGACTCTAGGGAAGGAGAACGTTATCGTGGAGAAAAAGAACCAATTGATAAAATTGCTGGACATATTCCCGGCGCTGTTAATTATCCCTGGCAAGAAGTAACGGACGCTGCTGGCTGGGTAATTCCCCAGTTAGAACAATCTCAACGGTGGCAAAATATAGATACAAATAAAGAAATTTTAGTGTATTGTGGTTCAGGTGTCACAGCTTGTGTAAATTTACTTTCTTTAGCCATAGCTGGAATTCCCTCCGCTAAACTTTACCCTGGTAGTTGGAGTGATTGGATTAGTTATTAGTTAGTTGTCAGTTGTCAGTTACGTTAGATTAAATCTAGGCAGTTTGACTATATGTAGTTCAATAGCCTATTTTTAGTGAAAAAAGTAGAAATTTATGACTTTTGATTACGACTTATTTGTGATTGGCGCTGGTTCTGGGGGGTTGGCTGCTTCTAAACGGGCGGCTAGTTATGGTGCAAAAGTGGCGATCGCCGAATATGATTTAGTTGGTGGTACTTGCGTAATTCGCGGTTGTGTCCCCAAAAAACTCATGGTTTACGGTTCTCACTTCCCCTCCCAATTTCAAGAAGCCGCAGGTTATGGTTGGACAGTGGGAGATGTAAAATTTGACTGGGAACATTTCATCACATCCATAGACAAAGAAGTTAACAGACTTTCCCAACTTCACATCAGCTTTTTAGAAAAAGCTGGAGTAGAATTAATTTCCGGTCGTGCTACCTTCATAGACCCCCACACAGTTGAAGTCAACGGGAAACAATATACAGCCGCGAAAATTTTAATTGCTGTCGGTGGTCGTCCCGTTAAACCAGAAATCCCCGGTATAGAACACGCCATTACTTCCAATGAAATCTTTCACCTGAAAACCCAACCCAAACATATCGCTATCATTGGTGCTGGTTATATCGGTAGTGAATTTGCCTGTATTATGCGCGGTTTGGGTTCAGAAGTTACCCAGATTATCCGCAAAGAGCAAATTTTGAACGGGTTTGACCAAGATATCCGCACCAGTATCCAAGAAGGAATGACCAATCATGGTATTCGCATTATCCAAAATACTCAAGTGACAGCAATAGAAAAAGTGGACGCAGGACTAAAACTAACTTTATCTGGAGACCAAGAACCCATCATTGCTGATGTATTTTTAGTAGCAACCGGTCGCAGTCCTAATATTGAAGGATTAGCCTTAGAAAATGCCCAACTTGATTGTGTTCCCAGTTCTGAAGAAGAACCAGGATATAGCACCTCAAAGGCAATTTCCGTCAATGAATACAGTCAAACTTGCCAACCCCATATTTATGCTGTTGGTGATGTCACAGACCGCTTAAATTTAACCCCCGTCGCCATTGGTGAAGGACGTGCTTTTGCTGACAGTGAATTTGGCAACAACCGCCGCGAATTTAGTCATGAAACCGTTGCTACAGCCGTATTTACCACACCAGAAGCGGCCACAGTCGGTTTAACAGAAGCCCACGCTAGGGGCAAATTCGGTGATGACAACATCAAAATTTATCGTACCAGCTTCCGCCCCATGTACTACACTTTGGCAGGTAAGCAAGAAAAAACCATGATGAAGCTAATAGTAGATACTAGCACTGATAAAATTCTAGGCGCTCACATGGTGGGAGATAGTGCCGCAGAAATTATTCAAGGTGTCGCTATTGCAGTAAAAATGGGCGCAACCAAAGCTGATTTTGATGCCACTGTAGGTATTCATCCCTCCGCAGCAGAGGAATTTGTTACCATGAGATCATAAAAGTAGGGTGCGTTAGCAACGGCGTAACGCACCTTTTAACTGGCATTCCGCACTTCAAAATGTCACATACTTGTGCTTCAAAAAATGTTATCAAATCAGGGTAAGTTCGGAGTTCAGGAGAAAGAAAGAAGAAAGAAGAAAATTCCTTCCCTATCTGACCATTATTAGCCCGATATTGGTAATCTTGGTGTATTACAAAATGAATTGCGGAATATGGGTTGTAACGGCCGATTTTAGCTTTTCACATAATCACTTAACATTTTTTCCAACCGTTCCACACTCAGACGAGGAGAAGGACGGGGTATAGGTTTTTCTCTACCGTCGCCAGTGAGTAAATATAGTACCGGAATTTCATATTGATATGCTACAAACCAATCATCACGGGTGGTAATATCGCGTACTTCTAACTCAAAACTGAGATTTTTGATTTGTTCCAGTTTTTCCTGTAATCCTTCACAAAGATGACAACCGGGTTTGCTGTAGAGAATTAATTGCATGAGTTGAGATTAAACAATGAAAATGTGTTTTATAGCTATTTTAACTAAAAATACAATTTTATAGAAAAGTATCTGATAGCGTAGCGTGGCGTAAGCCATATCAGGATACTCAAGATTACAAGATTAACAGGATAAAAGAATAGATGATAATTAATTCTGTTTATTTACAGGATTTATGCAGTAGTAAAGCACCCTACCAATATGCCAGTTGCGTAAGTCCTGTTACATTCACAAAACCTTACCAAATCCTCCACCTCCAGGAGTTTCTATGATAAAAACATCCCCCGGTTGCATCTCTACTGTAGCTGTATTCCCTAAATTTTCTTCAGTTCCATTTTCACGTTTTATCCAGTTTCTTCCCACTTTTCCGCTGTCTCCACCATCCAAACCAAAGGGAGGAATTAACCGATGACTAGAAAGAATATTAGCTGTCATTGGTTCGAGAAATTTAAGACGACGAATTACGCCATTTCCACCTGTGTATTTGCCTTTACCACCACTATCAGAACGCAAACTAAAGCTTTCTACTTGAATAGGATAACGAGTTTCTAAAACTTCTGGATCAGTTAAACGGGAGTTAGTCATGTGAGTATGAATTGCATCAGTACCAGGAAAATTCATCCCCGCACCTGAACCCCCACAAATGGTTTCATAATATTGATATTTTTCATTCCCAAAAGTAAAATTATTCATCGTTCCCTGGGAAGCAGCCATGACACCCAATGCACCATATAAAGCATCAACAATTGTTTGGGAAGTTTCTACATTTCCTGCTACCACTGCTGCGGGATAAGTTGGGTTTAACATACAGCCTTCAGGAATTATAATTTCTAAAGGTTTAAGACATCCCGCATTGAGAGGAATATTATCATTAACTAGAGTCCGAAACACATACAAAACTGCTGCCTGTGTTACGGCTTTGGGAGCATTAAAATTACTATTTAGTTGTGCAGATGTTCCCGTAAAATCAATTTTGGCACTGCGATTTTCCCGGTTAATTGTCACTGCAACCTGAATTTTTGCACCGCCATCCATTTCATAAATAAATGCACCATCTTTGAGGACATCAACCGCTTTTCTGACGGATTCTTCAGCATTATTTTGGACAAACTGCATATAAGTTTGTACTATTGTGAGTCCATATTGATTGACCATTTTACCAAGTTCTTGGACTCCCCTTTCATTGGCAGCTATTTGAGCTTTAAAATCGGCAATATTTTGATCAGGATTGCGACTAGGATAGGGATGATTTAAGAGATAATTTCTCACGGCTATTTCTTGAAAGTCTCCTTGTTCAACTAAGAGAAAATTATCAAATATAATTCCTTCTTCTGCGACTGTGCTACTGTGAGGAGGCATAGAACCAGGAGTAATACCACCTATATCTGCTTGATGTCCACGAGAAGCAACATAAAAGATAATTTGTGTTTTTTCTCCATCAAAAATTGGGGTAATGGCTGTGACATCAGGTAAATGTGTTCCCCCGTTGTAGGGGTTATTTGATAAATAAACATTTCCTGGTTTGATAGTGTCACCTTGATCATTAATTAAACTGCGGACACTTTCACTCATTGAGCCTAAATGTACAGGAATATGAGGTGCATTTGCAACTAATGAACCGGAAGCATCAAAAATAGCACAGGAAAAATCTAGCCGTTCTTTAATATTAACTGATGTTGCGGTATTTTGCAGCACAATTCCCATTTGTTCGGCGATGAATTGATAGAGGTTTTTGAATATTTCTAAGCGAATGGGATCTGGTTGAGATGTGGTATACATTTTTTCTCTTAATTAATTTTAAGATAAACAATATGTTGGGTTTCCTTGCGTCAACCCAACCTACATTTTTTATTAAATTGTATCTGGGTTAATATTTAATTTTCGCAATTTTGCTGCTAAACGTTCTGCGGTTTCTTCAGGTGTGGGGACTAAATTTCCTTCTAATGTGAAATAACGTAATAAACCCTCATGAATTCCCAAATATAACCCTAATTGTTCACTCCATAAATGTCCTTTTTCGGTGGCTTTTATAGGTTGATATTTTCCGTCTGTGATATGAAAACCTGCAAATTCTAATGTATAAGGATCAAACCAGAAATAGTCAGGTGTGCGGAAAGTTTCTTGATAAAGTTCTTTTTTTGATTCTCTATCAGTTTTAGCTGTTGTTGGTGAGAGAATTTCGACAATTACATGAGGATATTTACCATTTTCTTCCCACACTACCCAACTTTTCCGAGTTTTTCTGTCAGTTCCTAAGACTACAAAAAAATCAGGTCCACGAAAATTTTCTGTTTTCTTCTGGTGTGGACTATAATAAATACTCAGATTTCCCGCAGCATAGAAATCAGTTCTATCTTTCCATAACCATTTTAGACATTTTATTAAGAGCATAATTTGCTCTAGGTGTAGTTCTGTTTCCACGGGAGGTTCATCACTATATAGGTCACTGGGAGGAAAAATAACATCTGAAGAGATGCTTTTTTCAGATGCTATTTCTTGAGTAATCATCATGATATGATACCAAGTAGTTATTTGTTTATTCTAACATTAATGGCTCTACCATTCCCTTTATGTAACACAACATTTATTGTAGGTTGGGTTGTTCGCGTCAGCGTTGCGGAGCAATGGCACGAAACCCAACACCTCTTACTATCCTCCCGCGAATGTTGGGTTATGCCTTCGGCACGCTACGCGAACACTTCGTTCAACCCAACCTACAAAAATTAAATTAATATTCTCTTCCATAAGGGGAGCGGTAGAACCACATTAATTACCAATTAATAATTAATCCATTCAAGGTCTTATCTGCGTTCAAATATTCTGAAAATCTTATTTTCTTTGGAAATGTTGGGTTTTGCAAAGGCTCAACCCAACCTACGAAAAATGGTATTGTAAAATTAAGTGATTTTGTTTCGTTAATGTTGCTTTCCAGCGAGGTTCAACGACAATTGTGCTAATTTTTTCGACAATGATAGCAGGTCCGATAATAATATCTTCTGGTTGTAAATTATCCCGGTAATAAACAGGGGTATCATGCCATTTATCAGCCGTAAACATTTTTACTATTTCCACAGGTGTGGGATTTTGATCGAAAGGACGATTACGAGTAATTAATGGTTCTTCAGGAGTGTCCATTTTTTGAATTACTTCTACTGAGACTGATTCGACAATTAAGGGTTTCTCAGTTTGAATGAAACCATATCTATTTTTATGCTCAGTTTCAAATTCTTTTCGCATTAATGCCACATTATCGGCAAAATTAATGTTTAATGTAGAGTTAGTCCCATCATATTTTAAGTTAATTTTTTGGACTATTTTTTCTCTACTTGTTTGATCGAAGTTAATAGTAGTTTTGGCTTGGGTTTCTAAGGATGCCATTAATTGCTGTAATTGCGGAATCAATATTTGATTCAAAGGTTTTTCTACACCTGTTTCTTTAATTGAGCGAATATCAGCTAATCCCATGCCATAGGCAGAAAGAACTCCTGCATAGGGGTGAAGAAATATCTTGTTCATGCCTAAAGTATCAGCAATTAAACAAGCAAATTGTCCACCTGCACCACCAAAACAACAAAGGACATATTCGCTGACATCATAACCTTTTTGTAAACTGATTTTTTTGATGGCATTTGCCATATTTTCTACAGCGATCGCTATAAATCCGGCTGCTACTTGTTCGGGTGTAGAACTGTTGCCTGTGGCGGCTACAATCGCCTGGGAGAGTTGGATAAATTGTTTTTTAACAATATCTTGGTCTAAGGGTAAATTGCCTGCAATGCCAAACACAGAGGGGAAATATTGAGGGTGAATTTTTCCTAACATGACGTTAGCATCTGTGACGGTTAATTGTCCTCCACGTCGGTAACAAGCTGGTCCTGGATTTGCACCCGCAGATTGGGGTCCGACACGATAACTAGAACCATCAAAATATAAAATTGAACCGCCTCCGGCCGCAATGGTGTTAATTGCTAATACGGGAACTCGCATCCGCGCACCTGCAATTTCTGAGTCTAATTGGCGTTCATATTCTCCTTTGAAGTGAGCAACATCTGTACTTGTTCCACCCATATCAAAGGTAATTACTAATTCAAAACCTGCTCTTTTACTAGTTTGAATTGCTCCGACAATACCGCCAGCGGGTCCACTTAAAATACTATCTTTTCCTTGAAATTGTTCTGCGTCGGTTAACCCACCATCAGATTTCATGAACATTAATTTGACTCCAGGTATTTGACTGGCTACTTGGTTAATGTAGCGGCGCAAAATCGGAGTTAAATAAGCATCTACTACGGTTGTATCTCCTCTGCTGACTAATTTCATTAATGGACTAACTTGATGGGATATGGAGATTTGTGTAAAGCCGATTTCTTTGGCTATTTGTGCTACTTGTTGTTCATGTTTGGGATAGCGATCGCTGTGCATAAAAACAATGGCACAACTGCGAATTCCTGTGTCATAAGCCGCTTGTAAATCATGTTTAGTCTGTTGAATATTGACGGCTATTAATTCCTGTCCATGAGCATCATAACGTTCCTCTATTTCAATTACCTGCTCATACAACATGGTGGGTAAAATTATCTGTCTAGCAAAGATACTGGGACGATTTTGATAACCTATTCTCAACCCATCTTTAAAGCCTTTCGTAATAGCTAGAACTACCCGATCTCCTTTTCTTTCTAACAGTGCATTTGTGGCTACTGTTGTTCCCATTTTGACGATTTCTATGGCTTCAGTCGGAATAGGTTCTTGGTTGGAAATACCCAAAATATCCCGAATACCTTGAATTACGGCATCTTGATATTGTTCGGAATTTTCTGAGAGTAATTTATAGACTACTATCCATTCTTGATTAGGGAGAGGAACGATTAAAAACCGTTCTTGATGTTTTAAAAGTCTGTTGATTATTGTTTGATTATTAGTGACAGCAACTATATCTGTAAATGTACCACCTCTGTCTGCAAATACTTTTAACATTATTTAATTTCCTCAATGCTATTGCAAGAGTTAAAGAGTCAAATCCCCGACTTTTTTAATAAGTCGAGGATCTTGTTGTTTAAAACTAACTAAGAAAGGTCTTTCAATTCAGCAGTGCGGACTGAAAGTATCTGTGTTTGATTCCCTCTTTGCACTTTTACCTGCAACACTTGACCAAGGGTACTGTTTTCTACAACATTTTGCAATTGTTCAGCACTGGTAATAGCTTTATTGTCAATTTGTACAATCACATCACCGCGCCGGATACCTGCACTTGCAGCCGGAGAATTAGGAACAACTCGCATGACCAAAACACCTTTAACTTCAGGAATTGCAAACATGGAATTAGGGTCATTGTTATTTTGTTTTGCTAATTCTGGTGTTAGTGTCACCATTTGCACACCTAAATAGGGGTGAGCAACTTTGCCATCTCGTTGCAATTGTACAGCGATCGCCTTGGCCTTATCAATAGGAATCGCAAACCCAATCCCCATAGCATCTGCACGAATGGCGGTATTAATTCCAATCACCTCTCCTAAACCATTTAATAACGGTCCACCAGAGTTACCGGGGTTAATAGCTGCGTCAGTCTGGATGAAATCTAACCGTTTATCACTGATTCCTACTTGAGCGCTCGAACGTTTCAGGGTGCTGACAATCCCCAAAGTAACAGTATTATCAAATCCTAACGGATTACCGACCGCGATCGCCCAATCTCCCACCTGAACATTACTAGAAGAACCCAAAGGTGCAACAGGTAAATCCTTACCAGCATTAATCTTAACTACAGCCAAATCCGTAACTTCATCAATGCCTTTCACCTTACCCTCAAAAGTGCGACCATCTTTCAGACGGACAGTAACCTTATCCGCCTTATCAACTACGTGAGCATTAGTGAGAATTACACCACTTTTGTCAAGAATAAAACCAGAACCTAAACCCCGTAACTGTTCAGTCGGTGATTGTTGAGGAAAGCTATCACCAAAAAACCGCCGAAAAAACGGATCTTCCAGCATCGGATCACTTCGGCGAGTAATCGTCCGTTCAGTATCAATTCTCACTACTGCTGAACCCACACGATTTACCGCTGCTGTCACAAAACTATGACTACCAATCACGGCCGCAGCGGGAGAAGGCTTTTGAGCAACTTTTATGAATGACTCAGTGACAGGACTCGGACCCGGTTCTGCTGCTGAAGGTAACACCCGCAGGGAAGTAAAAGTCAGCGTCACTCCCATAAAAATTGCTAACAGATGGGTACTGAGTTGTCGGATAGACCGGGACATTGGGAAAAATCGCATAATCACAACCTAATCTACAAGTCTAGTTTTTGCTGTTTCTTGATAAATCTATCTACATCTCATTCTAGTTTATTGACATTTTCACTCCAATTTAAGTTTCTGAGATTTTGCCAGATATTGGCTCAAACATCAATATTTCTCAGCTGTCACCAACTCGGTGGCGACAGTTAAACAACATAAAAAATTCCTATCTCTCTGGGCTAAGATATTTATTAGAGCCAAAATGCCAAAACCAATATTCATAGAATAACTTATGAATGGAGCAACCCCCATTACAAACGACTCCTTACTTATACCAGAACCAGGAGAACATATCCACAATCACAGCCATACGGATCATACACACATTGATTCTGTTCATCCTCATGTTCACAGTGAAGAGTCTTTACGCAAAATTGTTAACCGACTATCACGTATAGAAGGTCACGTTCGCGGAATTAAGACAATGGTACAACAAAATACCCCATGTCCTGATGTGTTATTACAAATTGCCGCCGTGCGAGGAGCATTAGATAAAGTAGCACGAATCGTCCTAGACGAACATTTAACTGAGTGTATTGGTAGAGCTGCTCAAGCAGGTAATATAGAACTAGAAATTGAACAATTAAAAGCCGCTTTAGATAGATTTTTGCCTTGATTATCCATAAATATCAATTTCACTATTTTTTAAATCATCAACCAAACAAACCAATAATTCTGTTTTTACATGGCTTCATGGGGAATATTTATGAATTTGATCAAGCCATAAAACTACTAGTTGATGATTTTTCCCATCTTACCATTGATTTACCGGGACATAGACAAACTCATGTTTTAGATGATGAATGCTATACAATGGCATCTACAGCCACAGCGATTATCCAATTATTAGATCAATTAAAAATTGACCAGTGTTATTTAATTGGTTACTCAATGGGAGGAAGATTGGCTTTATATCTGACTCTGTATTTTCCCCAAAGATTTATTAAAGTTATCCTAGAATCTGCTTCTCCTGGTTTAGCAACAGAAACCGCAAGGTTGGCTAGAATTAAAAGTGATGCTCAAATAGCCAAAAAATTAACGAGAATGACAAATAAAGATGATTTTGATCACTTTCTCCATAATTGGTATCAACAGCCAGTTTTTGGGGATATTAAAAATCATCCGCAATACCAATCTATGATAGCCAGTAGATTAGCAAATAATCCGCTAAATTTAGTTAAATCATTGCAATTTATGGGAACAGGTTCTCAACCTAGTTTATGGGAATTGCTACCTGAAAATACTATTCCTCTATTATTATTAGTCGGTGAGAAAGATGAGAAATTTATAGATATTAATATCGCCATGACTGAAAAATGTAATTTTGCTAAATTACAAATAATTCCTCAAGTCGGACATAATATTCATCTAGAAACTACTTTAGCATTTGTGCAAAATGTGCTAAAATTTTTCAAGAGGGTGTGTTAGCGACAGCGTAACCCACCATTATCAATAATTTGGTACATTACAGATTTCTCATTGTTGTTGTTACTGAATTCTGGGCGCAGACCCTGCGCCCCTACGTTGCGAACTGTTTCCCTATTACCGTTGCACTCAGAACTCCCAACCATTGACATCTTTATGCGTCCAACGATAAATTAAAGATTTAAAGGCGAACTCTGGTAAAGCTAACATTCGTTGCCACCGCCAAGGTTCTTGATATAGTCTATATAGCCATTCTAAGTTATTATTTGCTAACCAACGGGGGGCGCGAGTTTTTCCACCTGACCAAATATCAAAACTACCACCAACACCTATCCAAATTGAGTGGGGACACAAATGACGGTGTTTAGCAATCCATAATTCTTGACGTGGTACTCCCAAACCAACAAATATGACTTGTGGCTGGATTTGGGTGAGGGTTTGCAATAACTGTTCTTCTTCTGCTGGGGAATGATAACCAGAATGTGTACCAGATATTTTGAGGGTGGGAAGTTGTTTTTGCCATAAATCTGCGGCTTTGGCGGCTATTCCTGGTGCGCCTCCATAGAAAAATATTGAAGCTGATATTTGCTCTTGAGCGATTGTTTGTAAAAGTTTTTCGGCTAATTCAATTCCGGGAAACCGTTGGACTTTTTGTCCTAATAGATATTGTAAATAGAGAACTACTCCTGCACCGTCAGGAATAACTAATTCAGCGTTTTTAATGATTTTTGCTAAGGGGAAATTGCGCTCTGCTTGCATAGTCATTTCGGCATTGAGGGTGACTACATGAGTTCCTTGACCTGCTTTTAAGCAATCTAATAACCAGTTTGGATAATTATTCATTATATGCACTGGTAAGCCTAGTACGGGGAATGCCTGCGGGAATTTAAACATAGTTTTTTTAAAATCAGACTTTAGGAGAATGTTTGATAAAGATTAGTGTATCAAGTTTTTCCCTGAATGAATGACAAGAATTTGTCAAGGAAAACAGTTTAGGTGTGAGGGCGGTAAACCCCGCCTCTACAGGTTTTGCGATAGAAAACTGTACCTCATAACATCAGAAAGTGGTGTTAAGATCCTCTGGACGATCAATATCTGCTAAAGTTTGCAGATAGCTGATTGATAAGTTTAACTTCTGGGCAATTTCTACTGTTTTTACAAATACTTGAGCGGTTCCCCAGGAAATATTTGTGAATAATTCTGCTATTGGTTGTTGTAACCCAATTAAATAATAACCACCGTCTAGGGCAGGTCCCAGGACAAGATTAAAAACTTTTAATTGCTCGAAGGCGGTTGTTAAAATTTGCGAGTTTAGATCGGGGCAGTCTGTACCAATGATGATGACTCGTGCTGCTTTTTGATTAAACGCATTGATGAGCGATCGCTCCATTCTTGCTCCCAAATCTCCTTCGCCCTGAGATTCATATCTTAAATCATTTCCTAACCAATTTTGCATTTTTTCCAAATTACCACCTGTAAACCGCACTTCTACGGATACTCTGGTGGTCCTTTGCAGTTCTTTGACCTGAAAAATAGTCTGTTCGGTCATTTGTTTGTGCAAGTTAGCAGCACCAACTTCACCCAAAGCAGGTATTAATCGGGTTTTTGTTGTCCCTGGTTCTGGGTAGCGGGTAAAAATAATCAGGTGTTGTGTTGATGGTTTCCAAGATATCATTCAAAATTTGCTGCTATTAAAGATATGGCAACTATGGGTGCGGTGACTGCGCGAAGAATCCGACGACCCAGGGAAATCGGCTGAAATCCTGATTCTCTGGCTATTTCTAGTTCTTGATTTGTCCAACCTCCTTCTGGACCAATGGCAATAATGATCTCATTGGCGGTTTTATTGATTATCTGCTGTAAATGAGGATAATCTCCACGAGCTTCACAGATATAACGATGAGTGGCAATATTTTCTTTAATGACAGTATTAAAAGCTACTGGTTGGAGGATGGTGGGAACTACAGCCCGTTCTGACTGTTCAGCGGCTTCTGATGCTATACGCTGCCAACGTTCTAGTTTTTGGGGGCTAGGATTTAATAGGGTGCGATCGCTCAAAATAGGTGCAATACAAGTTACCCCTAACTCAGTACAACAGCGGACAATTTCATCAAATCCATTACCTTTGGGTAATGCCATCATCAAGGTAATAGCCACAGGTAATTCAGTTTTTACCTCCAGCGGTTCTAAAATCTCTCCTTGTTCCCCTTGTAACTGCGCTAACCACCATTTCCCCATACCATCCATCACAATAAATTTATCACCATCTCGCAAGCGCAATACCCGCAGCAAATAATGTTGTTGTTGAGGTGTTAATACAAGCTGGTTAGCTTGAAGTTGTTGGGGATGAATAGTGATGCGTTGAAGTTGGGGCATAGGGGAGGAGTCAGGAGGTAGGGGCGCAGGGCCTGCGCCCAGTCAGGAGTCAGGATGAAGAAAGAATTAGAGGGAAGTGAGAATAGTCTTAAATCTAGGGAAGTGATAGCATAAGCGCTGACTTGTCAGTTCGGTAAAAATTTATCCGACTACTTACTGTTATTGTAATAATGCTTGAAACCGCTGTTCGCCCCGAATTTTAGCAAAATCTGGGTCATTTTTCGCTAAATCTTGATATTTTCGGGGTACAAGTTGAATGGCTTTTCTGAGGTTGTCAATTGCTAGTTCGAGATTATTTTGCAAGGCATAATTACAAGCCTTGTTATAATATGCTTGATGCAAATTAGGCTGAATGGTAATTGCTTGATTGTAAGATGCCAAAGCTTCTTTGTAGCGTTGTAATTTAGTCAGAGCAATGCCTCGGTTAATCCAGGCTTCATATTTATTGGAGTGAATAGCGATCGCTTCATTGTATGATTTAACAGCTTCTTCATAATTTCGTAAAGCCGTTAAAGCATTACCACGATTATACCAAGCCTCATCTTGATTAGGGCGAATAGCGATCGCCTTATCATAAGATTCTACCGCTTCTGGATACTGTTGCAAAGCAATCAAAGCATTACCACGATTTACCCAAGTCTCCGCACTATCGGTTTTAATAGCTATGACCTGATTATATACACTTAAAGCCTCTCGATAACGATGGGTATCTAACAAGCCATTACCTTGTAGTAATAAATTTTCGGCTTTTTGACTATCTTGCACCTCTGTAATTAGTTGATTAACATTACTTTCCTGGACAACTTGTTGAGTATTATCTGGTGAAGAATTTGCCAAATCACTACAGCCAATTGCCAAAAAACTAATTAAACTAGAGGCAATTAATTGTCGCCAAACTACCATGTTGCACCTACAAAAATCATATAATTATCCTAAAACTCATGGAAACTTTAAAGTCGTATCGAAATCAACTAATCATTATTAATTGTTTTTTGTTTATGTAAACTCAAGATGAAGATTTGGATAAGGTTTTCATAAAGTATGAATATTATACCATATTTGCCAGAGTCACCTGAGTTCGGTGTTAGGAGTTTCTCCTTCGGAGACGCTACGCGAACGGAGTTATGATTTTTTCAACGAGATCATCAGGTTTTGAGACTCATAATTGGGGCAGTTTTCCACAAATTATCTTATGTCGAACTCAGGTAGAGTCAGATCCCCGACTGCTTAGAGAAGTCGGGGATCTTATTTATAGCTGTTGTGGCGGAGTCATTTGGTGAGTTGCCAAAAAAAAGAATCATCCCACATAAAAATTCTAAATGATTCGTGGTAAAATTACGTGCTTGTTGCTTGTGGAGACAAAAAATTTGATTTACGACCGGAGAGAATCATAATTATCCGTATTGATCTGTGATCAATTATCCAAATTGATCACAGATTGAGGATAAAGATTATATAATACTGTGAATCCAAGTGTTTTGCCAGGGATTAAATTGATAATGAGACGATGGGAGGAAACTAAAAAATATGAGTATTGAACCTGACTCATCTAACTCAGAAATAAATCAAAAAGATGAATTAGAAACTGATGGTAGTGATCAATCATTACTAACAGCAGGATTAGGAAAAAAACAAATATTTGGACAATCTGCATTCCAGGCGAACATGAGCAAAGGGGCTGGGTTTCTTGTGGAAAGTAACTCCAGTTTGCAAACTGCTATTACCCCCAGAATTTTATTATTTACCAGTTTGGCGATCGCCACAACTATGATTAGTATTGTCATTAATAACTCATTTCTGGGGATTGTGGGAACTTTAGCCACCTTGATTTTATCACTGTTAATCCTGTTCCCATGGTTGCGGGATCTCATTCAAGAATGGTTTTCACCCCAAGATAGAAATGTATTTATTGGCTTAATAGGCGTAATCGTAGCAATAATTGGTTTATTCCGATTTACTAATTTGGGCAGTGGTTTACTGCGTTGGGGGAAAAGAATTAACTGGGATGCTTCTGGGACCTTAGCAGAATGGTTTGGAGCATTGGGACAAATTGCCATTGCTATTATCGCCGTTTATGTAGCATGGCGACAATATGTAATTTCCAAAGACCTCACCATTCAACAAAACCTGCTAACTGTCCAGCAAAACATTATTACCCAACAGCAAACCATAGATTCCTACTTTCAAGGAATTTCTGACCTAGTATTAGATGAAGAAGGATTATTAGAAGATTGGCCACAAGAAAGAGCGATCGCTGAAGGACGCACCGCCGCTATATTTAGTAGTGTAGATGGCAGTGGTAAAGCCAAAATTCTGCGATTTCTCTCCCGTTCCAAATTACTCTCTCCCCTCCAGCGCGATCGCCGACTAGGAAGAGCTATTCTAGATGGTAGTGGTGGTTATGCTGAAGATCGTTTAGAAGGAGTGCGCGTCATTGATTTAGGTGTCATGTTAGCAGGTGCAGATTTAGCCGACAATGATTTGCGCTGGACAGATTTAAGTGAAGCTAACCTGATTCGTGCTAATCTGAGCAATTGCGATTTAGTTAAAGCCAACCTTGCCCGTACAATCTTATATGATGCCAATTTGAGCAGCGCCGACTTAAATGGAGTGCGCCTATTTTATGGTTTACCTGAACAGGCATCCCCCCGCAGTCGCACCGAACCACCCAACTACGAAACAGGAGAACACACCGGCGCAGTTATCGAAAATGCCGACTTCACCAACGCCCAAAGAATGTCCGAATCTACCCGTTACTATTGCTGTGCTTGGTGTGGAGAGAAAACCAGACGGACAATTCCCGGTGGTTGTGAAGGGATTCCTAATAAATTGGGAAGATAACAGGAAATTGATAATTAACCATTCTTTAAGTTTCTAAATCTTTAATTGCCTTTTCAACCTCAATTAAAAGTAAAGGTAAATCTTTAGTGATTACTTGCCAGACAATATCTAAATCAACATCAAAATACGCATGAACCATCCGATTTCTCATGCCGATGATTTGTCGCCAAGGTATTTTCAAATACTTAGATTGGCAAGATAAGGTTTGTAGTAAGGTCTTTAGACCTGAAAGTAGGGCTAAAGCCCTAACTACGAGCCAATTTCAGAATCTGTTAACTTACTTAACATAGTTCTATTTATTTTTGCCTACCTACTTAAAGCTAAAGATAGCATTCTATCATCATCTAAATCCTCTCTCTTGCGACTCTTCACAAAAGATAACGCTTCCCTTGCAGAATATTTGATGTGTTTTAGCCGAGTTAAATCATAAATTTTGTTTATTTGCCGGGATTTGTGTAGTCTGATACACTTTACCAATGTGCCAGTTGCGTGATTCCTCAGACTTCCTCTTTGACCTATCTAACAGGAAATTGACAATTCTTAATATTCAACAATATTGGAACTAAACCTATCATCTATAAGTCAACTTGAACTTGTAATACAATCAAGGTGTATAAAAACCCTTTTGAAAAATCACCCAACGACAGCTTAAATAACAAGTTTAAGGAGCATTTAACTTGATGAGAAGTTACAAATTTCTGCAAATATCTACTGCGGCTTTGTTGAGTTTAGGAATCTTCCAAAACATAGCTCTTGCTCAACCAATTAAAACCCAAATCAGAATCCCCGCATCTCAAACTGTAGATCAAAATTTATCGCCAATAAAAATCAATCCCCTTTATCTTGAGCGCGAACAAAAAGCTCCCTTAATCATTAAAAATCAACTACTGGAATTACGCCGGGATATCCAGTCAAAAAACCTCACCTTTCAAGTAGGTTACACCACAGCCTTAGATTATAAACTAGAGCAACTAGCCGCCACCCAAGCACCAGATGATTTACCAACACAGGCTAACATCCAAAACGCCGTTGCAGCACAAATCTTAAATCTTGATTCAGCCGAACGTGACAAATTTGAACGTATCAATCCCGGCGTAATCCCCGAATTACAATTAATTAAAGCTCGTGGCTGTTTTGCCGCCGCCAAATCCTTTGACTGGCGGAATTTAAATAAAGTTACCCCAGTTCGTAACCAAGGAGGTTGCGGTAGTTGTTGGGCATTTGCTACCCTGGGAGCTTACGAAGGTAACAACCTCATTCGCAATAACTCCACTGCTGATGCTTCCGAACAGCAAATTATTAACTGGGGTGGTGCAGGTAGTTGTGGTGGGGGTTGGTGGTCCAAAGCATTTGATTATCTCATTAACAATGGGACTGCAACCGAAGCCACCGTCCCCTACACCGCCACCAATAATCCCTACAATCCCAGTGTAGCTACTCCTTACCGTTCTATAGCTTGGGGATATGTTAAACCCAACGGCGGTATTCCCACGGTTGCAGAAATGAAACAGGCTATGTGTAAATATGGACCCTTAACAGTTGCAGTGCGGGTTACTCCGGCCTTCCAAGGTTATGTTAGCGGCGTATTTAACGAACAAGCACAAGGACCTATTAATCATGGTGTCACCCTTATTGGTTGGGATGATCAAAAACAAGCTTGGTTAATCAAGAATTCTTGGGGTACAGGTTGGGGTGATAATGGTTATATGTGGATTGGCTATAACAGCAATAGCATCGGTTATGGCGCAGCTTGGACTCAAGCTAGAAGCAATTTCTACAAGCTTTCTCCTGACTTGTTGAAAAAAATCACTCCTTTAAAAATCAATCCAGAATTAATTAAAGTTAATTCCAAAAACATCTCTCGATAATTGTTTTGACTTTGAGGTTGGGTAAAGTTAAACGGGCAGTTAGAAACCGCGTCCATACAGGTAAAACCCACCTGCGTTTCAAATCCTTGATTTTTTGTTAGTCCGCGCAGGCGGACTTTGTTTGTGTAGCCGTGACTTTTAGTCGCCGGGGTTTAAGTGAACACCTATCAGCACTGCTAAACCCCTAACAATATAATCAAATAATCAAGCAATTTTGACTATAGGATAAAATTATTTATGACTTTCACCAAGCGAGTTTTTTTAATTATTTCTCTGTTAACTACCTTGACTATTATTTTTCAAGTTAGTCATGCTGCTAATCCCCCTATGTCTAAATCACAAATTACTGTCAATGATACTAACAATCACAGTCAGATTATTATTCAAAAAGGTAATATGATGATTGTTGAATTGTTAACTAATCCAGGAACAGGCTATAGTTGGCAAATTATTAAAAATGATCCTGACAAACTCAAACCTTTGGGAGATTCAGTATTAAAACCGTTGGAGACAGAAGCCCCAGGAGCGGATGAAAATCAAGTTTTCCAGTTTTTAGCCCAAAAGTCGGGTTCAACAGTGCTAGAACTCCATTATTTACGTCCCTGGGAAAGAAATATTCCGCCCTTAAAAACCTATCAAATTCATATCCAAATTCGTTAACAATAAAAAGCGTTTTTTTATTCTTCCTTCCTTTTTTCTTCCTTTCTTCTTTCTCCTGACTCCTTCTATCAGTTGTCTGGTAAAGTCAGAATTTCTACGCCATCTTCGGTGACAGCAATGGTATGCTCAAATTGAGCAGACAGGAGGCGATCGCTTGTTACCGCAGTCCAACCATCTCCAAGCATTTGGGCTTCATGAGTTCCTTGATTAATCATCGGTTCAATGGTAAACACCATCCCGGCTCTCAGTTTCTTCCCTCTACCCCTAATGCCATAATGGGGAATATCCGGTGCTGTATGGAAAATATTACTAATTCCATGTCCCACAAAATCCCGCACCACAGAAAAGCCGAAAGACTCCGCGTACTCTTGAATTGCTGCCCCAATATCCCCAATTTTTGCCCCTGGTTTTACCTCTGCAATTCCCAATCGCAGACACTCTTCTGTTACCTCTACTAACTTTTGGGCTGTGGGGGAAGGATTACCCACCAGAAATGTTTTTGATGTATCACCATGATAACCCTCAACAATGGGTGTAACATCTATATTAATAATATCTCCATCCTTGAGAATTTGTTTAGCATTGGGAATACCGTGACAAATCACCTCATTCACACTTGTACAAATAGACTTAGGATAACCTTTATAACCCAAAGGAGCGCTTTTTGCTCCATGCTTTTGAGTCCATCTTTCCGCTTCATCATTTAATTGCAGAGTGCTAACTCCCGGTTTAACTAAAGGTTCTAGATGTTGTAACAACTTAGCCGCTAAACTGCCAGCACGGCGCATTTTTTCGATTTCCCGCTGGGATAAAATAACTATGGTTTCGGTTTTCATCAATTTTCTATCTACTCTTTTAAAAATATAGTTAATCCAGTTGTCGCGGCCCTGCTTGCAGCATCTGCCACCTTTAAAGTATACAAGCTTTGTTCTGGGGTGATATATAAAGGACTACCATCGCATAGATGATCTAATACCATAGTCGTATCTTTAGCAAATAAACCCCGACGAGTACCCACTTCAATCAACTTTGTGCCGGCTGCTGACACCAGCATTCCCGTATCACCATCGAGAATTATCTCCCCTTTTTCACCTTGAATTTCTAATTTGCGTTCTGATTGCCACAAAGTTTCACCTTTACCATAAATTACCTGTGCCAGTAGTCCACTTTCAAAGCATAATTGGGCTGAACATAAACAGGTTTGATAATAATCAGACTCTGTTTGCCAATATCGTTGGTGACAATTGACAGTTAAGACTTCACCAAACAAATCAATCAGACGATGTAAACGAGATAATGCCCCCATCAGGGGAAAGCCAAACATCTCATGATTATAAGTCCACTTCCGCGGCGCTGGATGCTGGGGATTTAGGGTGCTATAGCGAATATAAAACAAATCACCAATTTGGTCTGAGTATTGTTTTAAAGTTTGATGCCAACCCCCCAATAATTCAATGTGTTCGACGTGCAAAAGCTTGTTTACTTTTTTGGCTAAAGCAATCAGTTCTTCGGCTTCTTGGAAATCCACGGATAAGGGATATTCAACAATGGTGTGTTTGCCAGATTCTAAAGCTGCTTGAGTAATTCTACCATGATCTCGATTAATGGTGCTGATGACCACCAGATCCAAATCGTCTCGTTCTACTAGCTGTTGCCAAGAATCCATCGCCACAGTTGCATATTCTTGGGCTAAAACCGCTGTCCTTTCAGGATTACCAGCTATTGCTATTAAATCAGTTCGGGGATCTTGTTGCAATGCCTCAGCCCTGAGTTTAGCTGCATAGCCTGTTCCCACTAAACCCACTCTCAGACTGTTTTTGGATAAAGTTAGTTGCTTATCGTACATGAATTTATCACCAGTTTTCAATGTTTCGGTTTATAATGCCATGATTTCGGTAATTTTGGAAACAACACCATAACTATAATACAGTGTAAGAAGCCGTATAAAGCTCAGGATAAATAAGTAATTAAACGATTTTGAATTTTAATATCTGTTTTTTCCTGATTTCTAAGCTTAATTAGGGTTTGCAAATAATTATGTTCTGTTATATGTTTTACATGATATGGTACATAAGTTAAAAAATACTAAAAATAAACTTGGCATTTTATGTACAAAATGTGCGCATTTTATACTTTAAATATCAAATTCCTGGATAATTTTCGCAAGTATCTACTATATTTCTAGTTTCCCGATATCTAAGATGATGACACAAATCCAAAATCTGCGAATTTTTTATCCATTTTTAGTGCCATTTATAAGTTCGTCGGAAGTTCATTGGTTATATATACTTTCAGCTTTGTTACTAGCTTTAATTATATATAAATTAGGGTTATCTCAACAAGACAAACAGATAAATTTAAGGCAATATCTTTTTCCCAAAGAGGTTTATTTACATCCTTCAGCGATCGCTGAATACAAGTATTATTTTTTATCTGCGCTCTTAGAAATATTTGTAATATTGCCGATTATATTATCTCTACCAAATCTAGCCAATATCATTTGTCATTACTTAACGGAAATTACGTACGTAACAACACCCCTTTTAATTACTCATCCTCAATGGTATCACTATATCGCATTGAGTATTTTTGTGGCTTTAGCGGGGGATTTTGCCTATTATTGTTACCATTATTTAGCTCATAGAAATTCATTCTTTTGGGAATTTCATAAAGTCCATCATTCCGCGGATGTACTAACTCCGATGACTGTTTATCGTTCCCATCCCTTTGATTTGCTTTTAAGTATGAGCGTAGCGACGGTAATGCTGGGTTTTGCTACAGGGATCTGGGTTTATTTATTTGGCAATCAAGTTTCCCATTTATCCATTTATGGAGTTGATTGGCAGATATTTCTATTTTATTTAACTGGTGCTAACTTACGACATTCTCATATTTGGTTGAATTACCCTTATGCGGTTAGTCATGTGTTGATGAGTCCTGCCCAACATCACATTCATCATAGTGTTGAACCAAGGCATTATGATAAAAACTTTGGTTACATTTTGTCTGTTTGGGATTGGATATTTGGGACTTTATACGTACCAAGGAGCTATGAAAAACTCAGCTTTGGTTTAGCAAATGGAGAATCAAATTTATTTAATAGTGTCACCAATATGTTGTTACAGCCTTTGAGAGCAATTAGGCAGGGAATTAGCAAAAAGGTGATATCTTAGGAAAAATTAACCCGAAAAAAACACTGAACATGAATTATCTAGAATTGCCAAATTTGATCAAAGATGGCGTTTCCTATCAGTTAGTAACGGCTAAAGATACTCCTAATTTTTCAGAGTTGGCTGGGGATATTTTAAAGCAAGGATTTGCCAAATTTTTATTCTCTCCCAATCCGTCAGGAGAACAAAATATAAATGCTCTTTTATGTAAATTATATCCAGAATTTCAGTATGGTTTAGTGGAATCTAGCACTCAACGGATGGTAGCGGTAGGGTTCTCCGTTCCTTTGTCCTGGGAGGGCAATTTCCAGAATTTGCCAAATGAAGGCTGGGATTGGGCGTATGAGAAAGCTATATCCGACCATGCAGAAGGATCTAATCCGACCCTATTATGTGCCTTGAGCATTACCGTTCTCCCTGAGTATCGTGGCAAATCTCTCAGCGGAAATATGATTAAGTTGATGGGAGAAATTGCTAAGTTCCACAAGCTTGGCTGGCTGATTGTTCCCGCCCGTCCAACACTGAAAAATCTTTATCCTCTCATACCAATAAAGCATTATGTAAACTGGCAAAATGAAGCGGGTCTTCCCTTTGATCCTTGGTTACGTACTCATATTAAGCAAGGAGCTAAGATCATAAAAATTTGCGATCAAGCTATGACAATTATAGACACTATTACAAGATGGGAAACTAGGGCAGATATGCGCTTTCCAGAAACGGGAGATTATATTGTTCCCCAGGCGTTAGTGCCAATAAGAATTGACTATGCAAGTAATCAAGGAACTTACATAGAACCTAATGTGTGGTTATACTACGAGTTGTCCTAACTCCGCCAAAACAGATTTATAAAATAAAGATTTTTAGATATAACAACATGAAATATTCTCAAAATATGTGTATTCATCACCTTTTTGCAGAGCAGGTAGTAAAAACACCTGATGCAGTAGCAGTAATATTTGAAAACCAGCAATTGACCTACAGAGAATTGAATGCAAAAGCTAATCAACTGGCACATCATTTGCAAGAGATGGGGGTAGAAGCAGAGGTATTAGTGGGTCTATGCGTAGAGCGCTCTATTGAGTTAATTATAGGAATTCTCGGTATTCTCAAAGCTGGTGGAGCTTATGTTCCTTTAGACCCTGCTTATCCTCAAGAACGCCTAGCATTTATGTTAGAAGATGCCAGATTACCAATTCTTTTAACTAAAGTAGAATGGCTAGAAATTCTGCCTGTGATTAGTGCTTCAGTGTTATGTCTAGATGCAGATTGGCACGAGATTGAAAAACAAAGTCAAGTAAATCCAATTAGTGCAGTCCAATCAGAAAACCTTGCTTACCTCATATATACTTCTGGCTCTACTGGTAAGCCAAAAGGTGTACAAATGCCTCATGGTAGTATTTGTAATTATCTTCAGGCGATCGCTAAAATATTACCAGTTAATCATCAAGATATTTATCTCCATACAGCATCTTTCTCTTTTACTGCTTCAGTCAGACAATTATTTTTACCTTTATCCCAAGGTGCAACCAGTATTCTGGCTACTCGTGAACAAACAAGAACTCCTTTAAGCCTATTTGAATTAATTCAAAAACGTGGTGTTACCATTTCTGACGGTGTACCTTCTGTATGGCGTTATGGACTAATGGCTTTAGAAAGTTTAGAGCCAAAATATACAAAAGCCCTGAGTGAATCAAAATTAAGATTAATAGTATTTGGTGGCGAATTATTACCCTATCAACTAATTAAAAAGTTACGCAACCTATTTAAAACACCACCCCAATTTTTTAATATTCTTGGTCAAACAGAAAGTATTGGCCATGGTTTTTATCCCATTCCCGACGACTGCAACCCTGAAGATGGATATGTACCCGTTGGTTATCCTCTGCCAGATATTCAGCAGGTTTATGTACTCAATTCCCAACTTGAACCAGTAAAAATTGGTGAGTCTGGAGAAGTCCATATTGCAGGTTCTACCTTAGCACGAGGCTATCTGAATCGCAGCGAAGCAAATGGGGAAAAATTTATTATTAATCCTTTTAATCCTCAACAACGACTTTTTAAAACCGGAGATGTTGCCCGTTATTCAAGTAATCAAAATTTAGAAATTCTTGGTCGCATTGATTTTCAGGTAAATATTCGAGGAATGCGGGTTGAATTGGAAGAAATTGAAGCAGTAATTAAACTTCATCCCAGTATTCAAGAAGCTGTGGTTTCTGCTAGGGAAGATGTCTCTGGTGGTAAGCGGCTAGTTGCTTATATCGTAGTCAATAACCAAGATTTTAATTCGGAAGAATTACGCAATTTTCTGTCCAGTAAATTACCAGATTATATGATTCCCCATACCTTAATGGTAATGGAGAAATTGCCAGTTTTACCTAATGGAAAATTAGACCGTAACAGTTTACCCGAACCTGATCTATCAGCAATTCAAAGTAAATTTGTCCCTCCGCAAACACCCACACAGGAAATCATTGCTAAAATCTGGTCTGAAGTTTTAGGAATTGAAAAAGTTGGTATTCATGATAACTTTTTAGAATTGGGTGGACATTCCCTATTAGCAAGTTTAGTTATATCGAGATTGCGTGAAGCACTATCAATAGAAATATCAATTGCTAGTTTATTTGCTGCGCCAACAATTGCCACATTTAGTGAAAAAATTGGATCTTCTGCCCAGAATTTACTGCCAAACTTAGAACCAGTTGCTCGAAATATTGAATTACCTCTTTCATTAACCCAGCAGCGGTTTTGGTTTCTTGATCAAATGGAAGGGGCAAATTCTGCGTACAATATTGTCAGAGTCTTGAATATACAAGGATTACTTAACTTTACAGCACTTGAAGGGGCGATCGCTACAATTATTAATCGTCATGAAACCCTGCGTACCAGTTTTGGAATTGCTGATGGTAAACCCATCCAAATTATTGCTGATAAATTAGCATTTACCTTACCTGTAATAGATTTACAGGAATTAGCAGAAGATCACAAAACGACTGAAGCACAAAAATTAATTACCAATGAATATCTTCGCCCTTTTGAGTTAAATGAATCATCTCTATTAAGAGTGACACTAATCCAATTAGGAGAAAAATCCCATCAGTTATTAATAATCATGCACCACATCATTTCTGATGCCTGGTCAGTGGGGAATTTTCTCCAAGAATTATCGGTTATTTATTCAGCCTTGACAGCGGGTTTACCTTCTCCCTTACCCAAATTATCAATTCAGTATGCCGATTATGCTTATTGGCAACGACAATGGCTGGAAAATCAACCCGCGCTTGATTACTGGAAACAACAATTAGCAGATATTCCCACAGTAATTGAATTACCTACAGATCGATCACGAACAGCAATGCAAACCTTTCGCAGTGATCTCCAGAAATTTCAATTTGATTCCCAACTTACACACAAAGTTAAAAACCTCAGTCAAAAATCGGGTTCTTCCCTATTTATGACACTGCTCACAGCTTTTGTGATCTTACTTTCCCGCTACAGTGGACAAGAAGATATTGTTATTGGTTCTCCCATTAGTAATCGCAATCGCGTGGCATTAGAACCATTAATTGGCTTTTTTGTGAATACCTTAGTTTTACGAACTCGTCTCGAAGGAAATCCCACATTTATAGAATTACTCCAACAGGTGCGACAGATGGCACTTGAGGCTTATGCTCACCAAAATGTCCCCTTTGATCAACTTGTGGAAACCCTCCAACCTCAGCGCCACCTCAGTCATAGTCCCTTATTTCAAGTCATGTTTGTATTGCAAAATTCTCCGGTGTCAAAACTGGAATTAGGAGATTTGCAAGTTACCCAAATAGAATTAGCAAGAGCGACAGCGGGGGCAACTTTTGATTTAACTTTATCAATGCAGGAAAAAGATTCAGCATTAGGAACTGAATTAATAGGTGCATTTGAATATAATGCTAATTTGTTTGATGCTGATACTATTGCCAGAATGGTGGAGAGTTTTCACACCTTAGTTGAGGCAGTTGTGGCAGATCCTCAAGAGCGGATTAGGACATTACCTTTATTAACAGCATCCCAAAAGCATCAGTTATTAGTTGAATGGAATCATACGGGAACTGATTATCCCCAAAAATCCATTCATCAATTATTTGAGGAGCAGGTGGATAAAACACCCGATGCAGTAGCGGTAGTATTTGAAGATCAGCAATTAACCTACCAACAATTAAATTTACAAGCTAACAAACTAGCTCATTATTTACAGTTTTTGGGTGTAGAACCAGAAATATTAGTGGGTGTATATTTAGAACGTTCTTTGGAAATGATAGTCGGATATTTGGGCATTTTCAAAGCTGGTGGTGCTTATGTGCCACTCGATCCTAACTATCCCCCAGAACGTCTCAATTATATGGTGGCAGACTCACAAATGTCCATCATTTTGACTCATTCTTCATTACTCCCACATTTATCATCAACCCTAGAGCAATCACAAACTAAAATTATTTGTTGGGATAAAGATTTGGAAATTGAAATTGCCAGTCAGAGTTCCCATAATCCTATTAATAATTGCACCCCTGAAAATTTAGCTTATGTCATCTATACTTCTGGTTCTACAGGAAGACCTAAAGGTGTACTAATTCAACATTCAGCACTATTAAATTTAGTGTTCTGGCACTTAAATAATTTTGAAGTAAAATCATCAGATCGAGCGACACAGTTAGCCGGAACAGCTTTTGATGCTGCTGTCTGGGAATTATGGCCTTATTTAGTAGTCGGAGCGAGTATATATTTAATTAAATCAGAATTTCTGCTGTCAGCAAAAACACTTCAAGAGAAGTTGCTATCACATAATATTACTATTAGTTTTATTCCTACACCCTTAGCAGAACAATTCTGTCTTTTATCTTGGTCAGCAAATACAACTTTGCGAACTATGTTAACTGGTGGAGATAGACTTAATTTTTATCCATCAAATAAGTTACCATTTAAGTTTTTTAATAACTATGGTCCCACCGAAAATACAGTAGTTACAACTTCTAGGCAAATTTTACCAGCAGCATCCGATAGTAAATTTCCACCTATAGGTCGTCCTATTGCCAATACTCAAGTTTACATTCTTGATCCCTATCTTCAACCCCTACCTATTGGCGTTTATGGAGAAATCTACATTGGTGGACTAAGTTTAGCTAGAGGGTACTTGAATCGTCCTGACTTAACATCTGAGCGATTTATTGCTAATCCTTTTGTGGCAAATGAACGACTTTATAAAACTGGAGACTTAGGACGCTATTTACCAGACGGAAATATTGAATTTCTGGGACGCATTGATCACCAAGTCAAAATTCGAGGTTTTCGGATTGAACTAGGAGAAATCGAGACAGTATTAACACAACATCCTCAAGTTCAGCAGGTAGTAGTCATTGTTAGAGAAGATCATCCAGGTAACAAGTATTTAACAGCTTATATTGTTAGCGCCACAGAAACATTGACTAGTAGCGAATTACGTCAATTTCTGAAAGGAAATCTACCTGAATATATGATACCTGCGGCTTTTGTGATGCTCAAAGCCTTACCTTTGACTCCTAATGGTAAAGTTGACAGGCTGGTTTTACCAAAGCCAGAAATAACCAATGCAGAGCTAGAAACGGCTTTTGTTGCCCCTGGGACTGCCCTAGAAACAAAATTAGCCGAAATCTGGTGTACGGTATTACATCGGGAGCAGGTAGGCATCTATGATAACTTCTTTGAATTGGGGGGACACTCTCTCCTGATCACATCTGTAATATCTCGCATTCAAGAACATTTTTCCATCGTTCTGCCTTTGCGTTCTTTATTTACAGCCCCGACTATTGCTGAACTTAGTCAAGTAATAATTGCACATCAACTGGATGCCATAAAAGTTGATACCTTACCACCCCTTGTCCCTCAAGCACGAGACACTTGTATCCCCCTGTCTTTTGCCCAAGAGTCTATCTGGTATTTACAACAATTAGCTCCTGAAAGTTGCGCCTACAACAGCTTTTTTATTTTACGGTTCACTGGCTCTCTTTCTGCAATTGCGTTGGAGTCCAGTTTCAATGAAATCATTCGTCGTCATGAAATATTACGCACGGCTTTTACTATAGTAGAAGGTCAACCCGTACAAGTAATTAGCCCGTCTCTGACTATCCCATTAGAGATTATAGACTTACAAAACCTACCTTTAATAGAGCGAATATCTGAAGCAGAAAGACTAGCTGCGCTGCAATATAATCACCATTTTGATCTGGCTTTAGTCCCGCTCATCAAAACAAGTTTATTGCGACTAACTCCAGAAGAACATTGGTTGACAATCAATATGCACCATATCATCACAGATGGCTGGTCATTTGGTCTGTTGTTGGAGGAGTTAGGAATCCTCTATGCAGCTTTTGTGAATGGTTTACCTTCACCTCTACCCGAATTACCTGTTCATTACGCAGATTTTACCCTCTGGCAACGGCAATACTTTAATGAAAAGGTTATAGAAAAGCAATTGGCTTACTGGCTACAAAAACTAACTAATACTTCATTAGAATCTGATCAGATATCTAGCAATCAGCTACCGTTGAGTAACGAAAATACCAGCGCAGCTATTTATTCTGTGGTTCTGCCAGCAAGTATTGTAACATCAATCGAAGCTCTCTGCCGTTCTCAAAGGATCAGTATCTTTGCGATCATTCTCACTGCTCTAAATATACTTTTGTTCAAATATAGTAGTAAGAACGATATTTTAGTCGTCACAACTATTGGTAATCGGAGTGCGGTAGAAACTGAAAAAATGCTCGGTTGCTTCATCAATGATGTCATTTTGCGATCTGCGCTTCGCAGCAGCGCTTCGCTATCGCATCTTTCCTCTGAACAAACTGGACAAATTCTTTTAGAACAAGCCCAAGAAACTCTCACGGAAGCCATTAATAATAAAGAAATTGCTTGTCACACAGTCATTGAGACTATCACCAGTAAACAACGATTGAATATCTCGGCATCCCTAACTATGTTACCTCCACAAAATTGGCATAACTGGATATTAGATGTAGATTTTGTCACAATTAAGCGCGATCTCGACTTGTGGGATGGAGAAATTCCTTTAGAAATTTATGTTTCTTCACCTTCAGTAAATAATCCCACCATGGAAATTAAGGTTTTCTACAGCACGGAGTTATTTACAAATCAAACCATCGAGGTTTTGTTCGGCTATTACCAGCAAATTCTTCAGCAGCTTGTCCAAGATCCCACTAGTCAAGTTTGTGAATTTTTTGATTGGTGAACATTGCAAGAGTCCAGATCCCCGACTTCTCTAAGAAGTCGGGGATATGAGAAATAAATGTTACATTAAATCATGAGGCTTTGCCGCAAGTTCACTAATAATCACTATTGCCATGTTAGAAAACAGCCCACCAGAGTTGAAACAACAACCTAGATTTGGATCATCTTTATTGAGATGGACTGAGTATTTTTCCAGTCAATCAGGAGAGATAACTCAAAGCATGAGCGTTTTTATCTTGATCTGGTTTGGTCAAGTGTTGTCTCTGGTTGGCTCGCGGACAACGGGTTTTGCGCTCAGTATTTGGGTTTATCAACATACGAATTCCACGACTCAATTTACACTGCTGATTCTCTCCACAACCCTACCAACAATTTTGATCTCTCCGATTGCCGGCGTGATTGTCGATCGCTTTCCTCGGCGCTGGATCATGATTATTAGTGATTTCTGTGCAGGTTTATGTACCTTACTAATTGCTTGGTTATTTATCAGTAATCACTTAGAAGTTTGGAGTCTGTGTCTAATCAGTGGGATTAGTTCCACTTTCAGTGCTTTTCAGGGACTAGCCTATTCCTCGGCGACTACATTACTTGTGCCAAAAGAACAACTTGGTCGTGCCAGTTCGATGACACAGATCAGATTAGCGATCGCCGAAATTCTCTCCCCCGCATTAGCAGCAGCCTTATTAGTAACTGTACAATTATCAGGAATTGTCATCATTGATTTATCTACATTAGCCTTGGCCTTGATCTGTTTGCTGGTAGTTAAATTTCCTGAAATCTCGTCCACAGAAAATCCCGATGCCGAAACTAACTCATTTTGGCAAGAAATCACCTTTGGCTGGAAATATTTAGTGGCACGTCCTGGACTACTCGGATTAGTCATGTTCATTGCCATTATCAACTTTCTCGTTGGTAGCGCAGAAGCTCTCACTACACCCTTAGTGCTTTCCTTTGCTTCCGCTCAATCCCTAGGGACTATCTATTCTATTTCTAGTTTTGGACTATTGCTAGGCAGTGCGGTGATCAGCATTTGGGGCGGACTAGAACGCCAGATCAATACTATATTTGTATCAATGGCATTTTTGGGCATTTTATATGTATTAGCTGGGTTGAAGGCTTCCACAGTTATATTTACGATCGCCAATTTCTTGATATTTTTGATGTTTCCCATTATTAATGGGTCAATTCAAGTCATCTATCAAAAAAAAGTAGCCCCAGAAGTCCAGGGAAGGGTTTTTGCTTTTCGCAGTGCTGCTGTGCAGGGGTTTTTACCACTGGCCTACCTGACCTGTGGAGCATTAGCTGATCAATTTTTTGAACCAATCATGGCGCAAGATGGAGCTTTAGCCAATAGCATTGGCCAGATTATTGGGGTTGGTCATGGTCGCGGCATGGGTTTAATGTTTATCATCATGGGTCTGTTTTCTCTAGTTGCAACCTTAATTGCCTACTTATATCCGCGTTTACGCTGCGTAGAACATGAACTACCTGATGCAATTCCTGACCAACCAGAGATTTCATAAGACCGATATCAAAAAATGCCCCCAAGATGCACTTTGACATCTATCCCAGTCGGTATTTCATATAACAAAAACTTATTAGTAATAAGTAACTAAATTTCATTACTAATCGGGGTCAATTTTCTGTTATAACTTTTAACTTTTCCCTTAGTATCAGAATTGAAGCAAATTTAAACCAGCGGCTAATCCCATCAGAATAGCTGTAATGTTTGCGGAAACATCACTTATACTGCCGATTTCACAACAGAGGATAATTAAATGGCTAGTTACAAAGTCAGACTAATCAACGAAGCCGAAGGTTTAGACAAAACCATTGAAGTTGACGACGATGTCTATATTCTAGATGCAGCAGAAGAAGCTGGACTGGACTTACCCTACTCCTGTCGCGCTGGTGCTTGTTCAACCTGTGCTGGTAAACTCGTTAGTGGTACTGTAGACCAATCTGATCAGTCTTTCTTAGATGACGATCAAGTTGAAGCTGGATATGTATTGACTTGTGTGGCTTATCCTACTTCTGATGTCACCATCGAAACCCACAAAGAAGAAGACCTTTACTAAATTTTAGTAAAAAATTCCACTCTACAAAGGGGATTGGGAATTGGCTACTGAGTAGGACTTTTACCAATTCCCCAATTATCTAATACCTTTAATTTTAGTCCCCGGATCGTAGAACTCTAAGGTCTTGGAACTAGACCAACCTCACAAAGTTAACTTTCTGTCACCCCTTGTCACCTTTTTCTGGGGATTCAGAACTCAAGTAAATTTAAACCAGCACTTAATCTCATCAGAATAGCTGTAAAATTTGCTGAAACATCACTAATACTACCGATTTCACAAGAGAGGATAATTAAATGGCTACTTACAAAGTGACACTTATCAACGAAACAGAAGGTCTTAATGTAACCATTAACGTTGACGATGATGAGTATATTATAGATGCAGCGGAAGATCAGAAAATTGAGTTACCTTACTCCTGTCGGGCTGGTGCTTGTTCAAGCTGTGCTGGTAAAATCAAGTCCGGTACTGTTGATCAATCTGATCAATCTTTCTTAGATGATGACCAAATTGAAGCTGGATATGTATTGACTTGTGTGGCTTATCCTACTTCTGATGTCATCATCGAAACCCACAAAGAAGAAGAGCTTTACTAAGTTTTAGGAAAAAACCACTCCAAAAAGGGGATTGGGAATTGGCTACTGAGTAATACTTTTACCAATTCCCCAAATTACCTAAGTAGGTTGGTGTTGAAAATTGTCGTTATAGTAAGGCAAGAGGCAAGAGGCAATAGTAAAGAAGTTTTCAGCGATTTTAAGTTTCTTTACACAGTTTTGTTTTATTGTGTTTACCTACTTAGGGTTTGCTGAAAAAGTTATCTGTGAGGGTTAGGAGTCAGGAGTCAGGAGTCAGGAGTCAGGAGGAAGAATTAGAAAGATATAAGAATAGTCTCAAATTCCAGAAAGTGATAGGTTTTTAATGGTTTCAATGCTTATT
>NZ_JAQMSE010000145.1:0-4673 GCF_028330045.1 Aphanizomenon sp. CS-733/32 | reverse complement strand
CCCCCTGCCCCCTGCCCCCTGCCCCCTGCTCCCAATGATGATTTTTATAAATTGCACAATAATTTCACTACCAATGTACTATTGTAGTCAATTCCGACAGAGGCTTTTGATAAGTAATGCAAGTTGCTGTCTCTAAGCCGATGCTACTTAGTGCTAAAACCGTCATAACAAAATGTATTTAAATTTACACAATTTTCTTTCCCGATGTAGCAGAAATTTTCAGAATAATCTTATGAGCAGATTAAAAACAGCAAGAATTTTCTACTGGGGGGTAATCTGGCTCACAGGACAAAACGAAAGTCAAAATTTAATCATTCAGCAGGGATGAATATTTTGGATGGCATAGTTAGGATCTGTAACAATCAAAATCCTGTTATGATACGCGTGTCTTATGTGATTCTGGTGTGGTGTGGTGTAAGAGGTAAATAAAAATGAGTAATTCTATAGATTTTAGTGGCAGACCATTTCATTTCATTGGGATTGGTGGGATTGGAATGTCTGCTTTGGCTTATGTTCTAACTAAACGCCAATTGCCAGTATCCGGTTCAGATTTACGTGCTAACCATATTACGCATAAGTTAGAATCCCTGGGCGCTCACATTTTCAGTAAACAAGAAGCTAACAATTTGGCATTTTTTCTGTCAGAAGTAGCGGCTGATACTGTACCATTAATTTACCCAGAAAAGTTGTCTGCTGTGAAAACCGCTTTACCCCAAGTGATTTGTTCTACAGCTATTAATGCTAATAATTTGGAGTATAAGGCGGCCCTAGAATTAGGTTGCCCCATTTGGCATCGTTCTGATGTTCTCGCGGCTTTGATTGCTGATTATTACAGTATTGCTGTGGCAGGAACTCATGGCAAGACCACTACTAGTAGTATGATTGGTTATATGCTATTGCAAGCTGGGCTTGATCCGACAATTTTGGTCGGTGGTGAAGTTAAGGCTTGGGAAGGTAATGCTAGAATGGGTGCAAGCCGTTATTTAGTAGCAGAGGCAGATGAGTCCGATGGTTCTCTGGTAAAACACGCTCCAGAGATTGGTATTATTACTAATATTGAATTAGATCATCCTGACCACTATGAGACATTAGAAGAGGTGGTTGATACCTTCCAAACCTTTGCTCAAGGTTGCAAAACTTTGGTGGGTAGCATTGATTGTCAGACAGTGCGTGATAGGTTTAAACCAACCATTACCTATAGTCTTTACCCAGATAAAGGTGCTGATTACACCGTTACCAATATAGATTATCGTGCTGATGGCACAACAGCTTTGGTATGGGAAAAGGGTAAAGCTTTGGGTTTGTTAAATTTACAGCTATTGAGTCGTCATAACCTCAGCAATTCTCTAGCAGCAGTAGCTGTGGGTAGAGTTTTGGGATTAGAATTTGGAGAAATTGCCCAAGGTATTGCTACATTTGAAGGTGCAAGACGACGGTTTGAGTTCCGAGGTGAGGCGGCTGGGGTGACTTTTATTGATGATTATGCCCATCATCCTAGTGAAATTCGCGCTACTTTAGCCGCTGCTCGTCTTCAAGCTAGACCGGGACAAAGGGTAGTTGCTATCTTCCAACCTCATCGTTACACGCGGACATTAACGTTTTTAGAAGAGTTTGCTGAGTCTTTTACTCATGCTGATTTAGTTGTGCTGACGGATATTTACAGTGCGGGTGAACCTGATTTAGGACAAGTGAGTGGACAGGATTTAGCTACTGCGATTAGTAAACACAATCCTGAAGTGGTTTATCAACAAACTTTATCTTTGGTTAGTGAGTTTTTACTGCAAACCTTATGTTCGGGGGATTTGGCACTGTTTTTAGGTGCGGGTAACTTAAATCAGGCTATTCCCGAACTGATTACCATGATGAGTGAACCAGCGATCGCCACTTCTTAGGCTAAGAACTGCACTCTAGTAGTATTTTCATCAATTCACTGCCATGGACAAAGATTCACCGATTCAGGAGTAAAACCCTGTTGTCCGCTGAGTTTTACAGTTAATTGATGTCTTCACTATCTTGTCTGTTCCTATAAATAACAAATGTCAAAAATTCACTAATTGAAGTAAAAATGATAACTTCCCAGGGATTTGGCAAAATCTGCGAATTTTCTAATTTCACTCCACAAATGCAAACAAAAGATGATGTGGATAATAGTAAATTAATTTACCTACCAGGGACGAATTGTCCTTTAAAAACCCATACTTCCTTGTCAGCGTTTACTTCTTATCGAGTTGGTGGAGAGGCTGAGTGCTATGTTTCTCCCGATGATTTAGAGGCCTTACAAGTAAGTATTGAGTACGCAAAAGCAAATAATTTAGCAATCACAGTATTGGGTGCTGGTTCTAATTTGTTGGTGAGCGATCGCGGCATACCCGGTCTAGTCATCGCCACTCGGCATCTCCGGTCTAAAAACTTTGACCCAGCCACAGGTCAATTAACTGTATCCGCCGGAGAACCCATCCCCACTCTAGCATGGGACGCAGCCGCTTTAGGATGGGAAGGATTAGAATGGGCTGTGGGTATTCCTGGAACTGTGGGCGGTGCAGTGGTAATGAATGCTGGAGCGCATAGTAGTTGTATCGCAGATATGTTAGTTAGCGCTCAAGTTCTTTCCCCAGATGGAACTCTGGCAACTCTCACCCCAGAGGAATTAGGTTACACATACAGAAGTTCACTTCTCCAAGGTGGTAAGCGAATTGTCACTCAAGCCACCTTCCAACTGCAACCAGGAGCAGATCCAGTGCAAGTGACAGCTAGAACTAGGGAACATAAAAAACACCGACTTAGCACCCAACCTTACAGCTATCCTAGTTGTGGCAGTGTATTTAGAAATCCTAAACCCTATACCGCTGGTTGGTTAATTGAACAAACCGGACTCAAGGGTTATCAATTAGGAGGAGCGCAAGTCGCCCAACTTCATGCTAATTTTATCGTCAATCGGGGAGGAGCTAAAGCCAGTGATATTTTCTCCCTGATTCGTCATGTTCAAAATGAGGTGCAAGAACGCTGGTCAATTTGGCTAGAACCAGAAGTGAAAATGTTAGGTGAGTTTCAAGCAGGTTGTTAAATATAGGCAAGAGGCAAGAGGCAAGAGGCAATAGGCAATAGGCAAGAGTAATTAAATTACCAATGACTAATTACCAATTACCAATTACCAATGACTAATTACCAATGACTAATTACCAATGACTAATTACCAATGACTAATTACCAATTACCAATTACCAATGACTAATGACTCATCGCATCTATAATTGAATTTGATTTCTAAACAATCGTACAGCGGATAACCAGTTATGGCAGAAAAAGGACAGGGATTTGGCTTTGGCTTAGGCAAAATGAAAGAACTAGCCGAAGCATTTAAAAAAGCGCAACAAGTTCAAGAAGGTGCAAAGCGTCTGCAAGAAGAATTGGAGCAAATGGAGATTCTTGGAGAATCTGGTGGTGGACTTGTTAAAGTCGTCGTCAGTGGCAACCAAGAACCCAAACGAGTAGAAATTGCTCCATCTGCTTTAGCAGAAGGTCCAGAAGTGCTTTCTGATTTAGTCACTGCGGCGATGAAAGATGCCTATAAAAAGTCCACCGAAACCATGCGAGAACGGATGGAAGAACTAACCAGTGGACTGGAATTACCTGGAATGTAGTCACTTAATTTTGGATTGACGATTTTGGAGTTTGGATTGACGATAGCGAAGCGTACGCAGCGCAGCGAGTATTGTTCCGTCCTCAAGCATGGAGACTCGTACCAAGTTTTTTATCTAAAATCTAAAATCTAAAATCTAAAATCTAAAATTCCTAGTCAGTGGTCAGTGGTGTAAAATAACTGGCAACTGACACAAAAATTAAATCAAAGTATTATGCCTTATAAGCTGCTGTTTGTCTGTCTTGGTAATATTTGCCGATCGCCATCGGCAGAAAATATTATGAATCATCTGATTGACCAAGCCAGTTTAAATAATACAATTCTTTGCGATTCTGCCGGTACTGCTGGTTATCACATCGGTGCAGCACCAGATCGACGTATGAGCGCCGCAGCAGAGAATAAGTTAGGATTTAAACTCATTGGCCAAGCTCGGCAGTTTCAAATCCGTGACTTTCAAGAGTTTGATTTGATTTTGGCAATGGACAAGAGTAATTATCATGATATCCTCGCTGTTGACCGTTCTGGGCAATATCATTCTAAAGTTAGGTTGATGTGCGATTTTTGCTCTACACACACCCTCAAGGAAGTTCCAGACCCCTATTATGGCGGAGTTGAAGGCTTTAATCATGTGATTGATTTACTGATGGATGCCTGTGAAGGGTTGCTAAAACATATCACCCAGAAGTAATCAGAAATATCATCATCCCCAGATCCCCGAATTCTCAAAGAAGTCAGGGATCTAATCTAATATCTAATATATTTAAACTATATCTAGTCAAGCTCAAAAGCCGCCATGCAAAGTACAGAAACAAATCTACAATTGCGCTTGTGGACTGTGGAAGAATATCACCGCATGAATGAAGCGGGTATTTTTGCACCAGATGAACGGGTAGAACTCTTAGAGGGTGTTTGAAAAGTCTAATTTATTACTTGCAAGGGCGACTAGAAGTCGCAGCTACACAGACGAAACCCACCTTCGTGGGTTCAAAAGCCTTGATTTTTCGTTAGTCCACGCAGGTGGACTTTGTTTGTG